>DAZF01000039.1 GCA_002507205.1 Methanolobus sp. UBA32
ATAGATAGCAGTTCAGTATGGGATGTCAGGAAAAGAATTGCTTATGTATCCCAGGATACGGATATTGGTAATGGGAAAGTAGGTGACCTTATAGATGAGATATTTTCCTTCAAGGCGAATAAGGATGTTCTTGACCATACTCAGCTTGATAAAGTAATGTCTGATCTATCTCTGGATCATTCAATTCTCAAAAAAGACTACATGAAGCTCTCAGGAGGGGAAAAGCAAAGAATTGCCCTTGTAATGGCCTTGCTGTCGGGCAAGGATATCTTTCTGCTTGATGAGGTCACAGCAGAACTTGATGCAGCTTTAAAACAGAAGGTTGTAGATATTTTCTTCGGCAATCCTGACTGGACCGTACTTTCCATATCCCATGACAGGGAGTGGGAAACAAGGAATGCCAGGGTCATTGATTTTTCAAGGGAGGCAAACTGATGCAGACATATGAGATTGGTATGGTAGGCCTGTTTTTTACATTTCTGCTTCTGTTCATTCCAGTCCTTATAAGTTATTATCTGGATTTGAAATTAATATCATCCACGATTGAAAGTGCTATCCGGATGGTTCTTCAATTAGCTTTTGTGGGTGTTTTCCTTACATTTCTCTTTGAACTGAACAACGCATTACTGAATGTACTATGGGTGCTTATCATGGTCTTTGTAGCATCTCATACAGTACTGAAGAATGCTGAACTCAAAACCCGGTATTTTTTCCCTCTACTGGTTATTTCCCTTGCTGCCACTAACTATGCTATACTTCTCTATTTCAACAAATTCATCATAGATCTGGATGATCTCTTCGATGCACGTTATTTCATACCAATTGCGGGTATGGTGCTTGGTAATTCACTCAGAGCAAATGTAGTTGGCATGGATAATTTTTGTACTGAAATCCAGAGAAACGAGAACCGGTATATGTTCCGTTTGTCAATGGGTGCTGAAAAGATGGAAGCTCTGATTCCATATTTACGTAAAAGCATCAGGGTTGCACTGAAACCCACCATTGCAAATATGGCTACAATAGGTATCGTATTTCTTCCCGGTATGATGACGGGACAGATACTTGCCGGCGCAAGCCCTCTGGTTGCAATAGAATACCAGATATCCATCATGATTGCTATCTATGTGACGACCATGGTGAATGTATTCCTGGGTATAATCGTACTCATACACAGGGGTTTTGATGAATATGGCATGTTCAGAAAGTATATGCTTAAAAATGTCTGACAGAAGCTGCAAATATCATAATCACTCTCCATCGTTAGTTTACACTGGTGCTCAGGTGCAGCCCTATAACACCGATGGCTATCAGTGCCAGGGATAATACTCTTGCAGCAGGCATTGGCTCGTTGAATCCAAAGTATCCTATTAAAGATATCATTGCCACTCCAAGTCCTGCCCAGATGGCATAGGCAACGCTCACATCTATCTTTTTCAGGGCAATGGTAAATGATATGAAACTGATGCCATAGAACACAAATATCAATATTGATGGCAGTGGTTTTGTAAATCCTTCGGATAGTTTCATGCATGTGGTTCCGCATATCTCGAAGACTATTGCAAATGCCAGGTAAAGGTAACTCATATCTCCTCCATATTCTCCAGTTTGAATAAGTATTATTGGCATTATCGGTTATTACATATCTCTTTGATATTGACAGCGTCAGATTATAATACTATCCGAATTCACCTTTTCTTATACTTTTCAAGAGGATGTTATTTCATGCCAATACTAACGTTCATTGCCTGTCGGATGTTCGAGGATGAGATTGTTCACATTGTCGAAAGTGATAGTTCCATAAACAGTTTGTTGATAATGGATAATGCAGATTGTGCTGGGTTGGTGGGTAAGCTAAAAGATGCTGGACGCGACTATAACCTGGTTACGGAAGACGGGCTTTCAGATTTTCAGAAGGATGAAGGTCTCATCCTGATTGTGGAAATGCTTGAACTGGCTTTGCATGCTAAGCCAGAAAATCTCAAAGAAGTCGTTTATGACAAAGCCCGCGCGATGTCAGAGTATTCGGATGGAATTCTTCTGTTCTACGGTTTGTGTGGAAATGTTCTTGGCAAAGTGGATACGGATCTCGCTGATCTTCCATGTCCTGTCCGTATACTCAAAGAGGACAACGGAAATGTAATAGACGATTGTATCGGTGCTGTACTGGGTAGCAGGGCTGCATATCTGGAAAAACTGACGAGTTTTCACGGTGTTGGGACTTTCTTTATGACTCCAATGTGGGCAGCCCACTGGCGTGAAATGGTGGTGTCCGCAGGCCTGACTCCAAATCCTTATGATATCAAACTGTCAAAGTTCGTCTTTGATTATGCAGGATACAAGAACGTGGCTAAAATGGATACGGGATTGCATTATGAGAAGCAGTTCGAGCCTATGGTGGAAGAGTTTGCAAGGCTTTTTGAGTTCAATATAATTGACATGAAGGCAGGCCCTGAACTGATGGTGAGCTGTTATGAGCAATTGAAGGAAGAAGTTCTGATGTTAGAATGATGACTTCGAATTGAATGCAATCCAAAAAAATTTCATGAATTTAATCGAGATATTCATTCCGCCGCGGGGAAAATACTTCCACAGCCACGGAATCTTCCATTATCTCAGCACAATGTGCTATATTTGAAGGTATGTTCCATGAATCTCCGGGCATCACTTCATGCATTTGATCTCCTATGGTGAGTAGCATCTTTCCTGATACCATATAACCTGTCTGTTCATGTATGTGTTCATGCGCAGGGAGTGAACTTCCTTTTTTCAGGATGAACTCTGTCATGAGTGTTTTCTCTCCGTGGACAATTGCTTTCATCATAATTCCGGGGAGTACTTCTTTATAATTTGATTCATTGTGCTTGCTGAACATGTAAAAGGTTAATATATTCAGTAAATTTATTCTTTTTCATTCAGAAACAGAAAATAGTGAAAGGTGATCATTTCACCCTTCATAGGAACCACATTCAATGAATTGGTAATTGTACAGTTTTCCTCATTTTTTTCCATGTGGTCTCATCAGGTTTATCAAAGGATAAAGGTTCAGAGGCCCATGTTGAAAGTAACTCTACTTCAGATGTCATCGCAGGAATTTTACATTTGCAGGTTTCTTCTGGACGGTCCATTTCTTTCCACACCCTGAAATGCCTAAAACGTTGATGTGTTCTTCTTGATAATTTCCACTCCATGACAATACCTCTACTTTCTAAGATGGGATGTTATCTCATCTTTCTGGTTTTACTGTAAGGTTCTCTAGACCCGTTTTTACCTTTCTTTTTCTCACATATATAATAAACTGATATTAACTTCACAAGCGGCTTTAATTTTTAATGGCTTGACCAGAGAATATCTTTCAATTATTGATCGAGCTTCATCCAGTCAACAGAAAATTGGGTAGTTGTTGTTCAATGTGATTTTTCTGCCCTGTAGCAATATCCATATCCTATCAAAGTGAACAGCTTTCGGATGAACTCTCTTCCGTATCTCCTTCCATGAATCTTCTAAGCTGGCACAGTCTCTCCGGTTTTCCTAGAATTATAAGCACATCGCCGGACAGGAGTTGTGTATCGGCCGCAGGATTCTCTATTATTACCTCATCCCGGCGGATGGCCAGTACTGTTGCTCCGTGCATGTTCCTGAGATCTATATCTTTCAGTGTACTTCCATGGAGAATACAATCATCCTTGACTTTAAAAGAGACCACATCCACGCCCGGTAGATCATCTTTCAGGCTGAATGTTTCCTTTTTACTTTTAAGGGAGTGCTGTCTCAACATGGAATAACCGTTCGCACGTATCTCTTTTGTGAATGCATAAATGTCATCTTCAGGAACAAGGTACTTTTTAAGAAGACGGCTGAATATCTCCACCGATGTTTCATATTCCTCGGGAATGACCTCATCGGCACCCAACTGGCTCAGATTCTTGATCTCGTTCATATATCGCGTCCTTGCGATAATATATATCTCGGGTTTCATCCTTTTAGCAACATCTATTATTGTCCTGGTGGCAATGAAATCCGAGATGCCGACAACAAGCACTCTTGCAGATTTTATATTGGCTGAATCAAGGATCACTTCATGTGTTGCGTCCCCATAGTATATTCTTTCTCCATTTTCTCTTTCATGGCGCACTGTCTCCGGATTTGTTTCTATTATGACATAAGGTATACCTGCGGTCTTTGCAGCATTGGAGACCGTTTTCCCGTTGAAGCCATAACCTATGATTATGACGTGATCGTTCAATTCCTCGTCTTCTTTTCTGGGGGTCATACTCTTTAAATATAATCCGTTGATAAGTATGGGATTCTTCGTTCTTTTCAGTATCTTACGCGAGAGGTCATGTGAACCTGTCATCACAAATGGCGTAGCTGCCATAGTGACTATGGAAACCGAAAGGAAAGTCTGGTACAGACTGTCATTGAGCAACCCAAACTCCCGTCCGAAACTTGAAAGGATGAATGAGAATTCTCCTACCTGGGACAGTGTCAGTCCAGTTATAATCACAGTTCTCAGCGGATATCCCAGTATGAATGTAACAAGCCCGGATGTAATGGATTTCAGTAAAATGACCACTGCAGCCAGTAATAGCAGGATGGTGATGTTCTCCAGGAAAAAACTAAGATCCATCAACATTCCAATGGACACAAAAAAAAAGCTTATAAAAACATCCTTAAACGGCATCATATTGCCTATTGCCTGGTGACTGTACTCTGACTCTGATATTATCAGACCTGCCAGGAACGCTCCAAGAGCCAGCGAAAGCCCCGCTTCTGAGGTAAGCCATGCCGTTCCAAAGACGGTGAATATGATGGTCAAAAGAAAAAGTTCCCTGTTCCTGGTCTTAGCTATCCTGAAGAGCAGTGCAGGCATTACCCATCTTGCACTGATAATTACAAACAGTATGATTCCAATTCCTTTTAGGAAAAAGGTGGCAGTACTGTCACCAGAAGTGGACGGTACGCCTGCAAGGATGGGTGTCAGGAGTATCATGGGAACAATAACTATATCCTGGAATATGAGTATACCAAGGGAAATCTTTCCGTATGGGGTAGGCATCTCTCCTTTTTCCTGAAGCAGTTTGAGCACGATAGCAGTACTGCTAAGGGATACAAGGAATCCCAGGAAAAGAGCAGTACTGGGACTGTAACCCATGTAAAGCGAAATGTAATAAACCAGTGCGGTAGTGATAATGACTTGCAGGCCCCCACCCAACAGCACGAATCTTTTGATGTCCCACAGTTCTTTGATAGACATCTCCACTCCTATTGTGAACAGCAGCAGGATTATTCCTATTTCTGCGAGTATCTCTACCTGTTCGACTTCATTGATGATACCGAGCATATGGGGCCCTGCTATCATTCCCGTCACAAGGAAACCAAGAACCGGGGATAACCTGATCCTATGGAACAGTAACAGTATCAATATCGACAATCCAAAAATAATTTCCACATCAGTGAACAATGTCATTTCCATGTTACTAGCCATTTGTACCTTAATTGAATCGACATGATATCTAAAAAAGGTTTTGACACTTACATCGGTACCAAGGCAGGTTACCCTTATGCGTTCCATGAAGATATATGAGACCAACAAGGAAAAAAGACAGGATATCACTCAGCTTCCTCCTGAAGTGGTGGTTGATGATATACTGGAATCTCTGTGTCACCAGAAGCGTTTCGATATACTAAAAGCAATTTCAAGCGGAACCAGAAGTTTCTCTGCCCTCTCAAACCTGACCGGTCTACGTGGCGGAAACCTTCTTTTCCACCTTCAGAAACTGGTCGATAAAGGCATGATCATCCAGCGTCATGAAAGAGGAGATTACATGATAATCGGCAAGGGCTTCAAGGTCATGGAGGGAGTAAGCAGCATTTACTCCGCTCCGAATCCTTCACAGGGCGATGAAAAAAAATAAAGGATGCTTTTTAGCTATTCTTTATTCATTTCCCATTCTTTTAATATAAAAGCAATGAAATCCCCAATGCCAACTTCATACCTGTCACCCACAAATCTGTAAAAAAATAAAAAATGTCTTGTATGCAGTTATTTGTATGTGGGTGGATGATTAAGAATTTCCTGTCAATGGTCTGTGTTTGATGAAATGTGAATTTAAAAAAGGGTAGTGGACAAAGTACACAAATACTTTGCCTCTATTAAATATATTGAATACCAGATCTAATATCTCTTAGGTGGTCTGTGGTTCTGGAAACATTCCCTGCAGTAAACAGGTCTGCCTTCAGTTGGCTTAAATGGTACTTCCGTTTCCTGATTGCAGTCTGCGCAGGTTGCCTTGTGCATCTCTCTTGGGCCGGTTGACCTGAAGTTTCCGCCTCCGTTTCCGCCTCTGAATCCACCGCTTCCGCCTCTGAATCCACCGCTTCCACCTCTGGAGCCTCCGTTTCCGCCTCTGAAACCGCCTTCACTTCTGTCGTTTCCGCCTCTGGATCCACTGCTTCTATTGTCTCTCATTTATTTAATTTCCTTTGTTGTTTTATTTGACCTGTTAACTTCGAGTTAAGATCATCCGCATGATTCGTTCTATTTGATTCTGACCAAGTCTACAATTTTTCACGGAACAAACCCACTAATCATAGGATACAAGTGATTGTATGATTTCCTTGTTTTTTCTTTGATCGTGACGATGTAGCAGTTTCTATTGAGACGGGAACCTTTACCCCGTAATCTATACGATGCACTCTTTGCTTTAGCAATTAACCTAAAAGTAGTAGCAAATGGAATTTACCCTTTCTTAACCCGCCAGTAAGTTAACTGTCAATTACTCCAAGGATTCTTTAATATAAAAAACTATGTTTTTCGTGCTCGGATTAGAATTTCATATCCAAAAGGATTTTTCATGGTTTAAACATGTGCAATGGATGCTAAAAAAATAGGATAGCATCCCTCCGAAATCTGTTGCTCTGATCGGGAGGGATCTTTACAGTAGTCTGTTTATTATGGTTGTGTCAGTCCATAGCCGGACATTACACAAATTGCGCTCAACAGTAGCCAGATTATATACCAAAGACTGTTCTTGAGCATATTGTGCGTTGATGTCACAGGTTCCTGCTCAACTGGAACAGGTACTGGTTCGGGAGCTGACATCTCCGGTTCCGCTTCTTCTTCAAGTTCCGGAGTACTAAACATCCTGTTGTCTTCATCAGGTGATTCTGTTTCTGTAATATAACTGCCGGAAAAAGATGACCCTCCTGATCTGGATTTAGGCTTATCATCTACCGGGCCATCATCTCCAGTACCATCGTCTCCGGTTCCATCATCTCCAGTACCATCGTCTCCAGTACCATCATCTCCAGTTCCGTCGTCTCCGGTTTCGTCGTCTCCAGTACCATCGTCTCCGGTTCCATCGTCTCCAGTGCCATCGTCTCCGGTTTCGTCGTCTCCAGTACCATCGTCTCCAGTACCATCGTCTCCAGTACCATCATCTCCAGTACCATCATCTCCAGTACCATCATCTCCGGTTCCGTCGTCTCCAGTACCATCATCTCCGGTTCCATCGTCTCCAGTGCCATCATCTCCGGTTCCGTCGTCTCCAGTACCATCATCTCCGGTTCCATCGTCTCCAGTACCATCATCTCCGGTTCCATCGTCTCCAGTGCCATCGTCTCCGGTTCCATCATCTTCTTGTGCTATTCCACCTGTATTATCCTCTTCAGATTCTGAAGTTTTGTATGTGAAATAAGTAGCCCAGTTGTTTTCATTGAATCCTGTTCCATTTGCCCATGCTCCTTCTTCTGATTCTCCATTTGAAACGACTGCATGGGCAGCAATGTACAATGTATCATTTTCGAGTGGAAGATAAGTTTCCAGTGAGATCTGATATTCATCAATTGTAATTCCATCAGGCTGGCTTATGTTCTTGTATGTAAATTGACCAGGAATAGCATTTCCACTTTTTGTTGTGGGTATGGCAGCAGATGAATTAGCGACTTCCAAATGTGTTTCCAGAATAACCCAGTCGTCTGTGGTTTCAAAACTAATGTACATATATTCTGAATCGTTTGAAACATTCACTGTACCTGCTACTATGTGCTGGCTTGCGTACAATGTTTGTACTGCAACTGAATTTGTTGCATCAGCACAGGCAACTCCTGAAAAGCTGGTGAAAATGAATATAGCAATTAGCAGGCATATGTTTTTTGTGTTTATCATTATACCACCCTAGTATCCTTTAAAATCCTGGTTCAATTATTAGAACCATTTTTTCTCCTTTTTTGGTGTATAATTATAGCAGCTAATTTTATTATATTTAAATATATGTATCCTTTAATATATCATTATTAGATAATAATGATATTGTGGATTTATGGAGTTACCTGATAAATTACTACAGTCTTTACCAGTGTCAAATGATTCTGAATGTCCAATACTTACGTCCAGATGTATAAAAAAATATGAAGAGTAAAAACAGTTCACAATACAAATTCAATCATATATGTGTGCGACATTTCTGTAATATATGTGTGGACCCGGCGGGATTTGAACCCGCGGCCTTTACGTTGCGAACGTAACGATCTTCCCCTGATCTACGAGCCCACATCATATAAAAAAGTTAAAATGTTGCAAAATGAATAAAAAAAAGAAAAGTAAAAGAGAGGTTTAGACAGGTCTTCCGACTTCTGTCACTGTTACGCTCTCAACACCTTCGACTGCTGCAAAAGCCTGCTCTACGGATTCAGTGCCACCTTCAAGGTCACCTACGATTACGACCATTTTGATGGCCTTAAGTCCGAATGCGATAGGCTCTTCCTCGTGAGCGCCGTATTCTGCACCCTCAGGAAGTGATGCGATAAGTTTGTCTTTAAGTTCTTCGAGGTTTGTATCGACATCCACAGGCATAATTTTAATGGTTGCTGCGACTTCTCCCATTTAAATCACCTTATGCTCCTGAAAATCCGCATTTTGGACATTTATACGGGTTGCTCTGCTGCCTGCAGCTTATACATCTTCCAAGCTCGTTGCCACAAACAGGGCATGGGAAGCGTACATAGCCTTTTTCCACAAGGCTCTTGTTGCATGTGGTACAAGTATCGACTTTATTTGCCATTTAGAATCTCCTTACTATGAATAATATGTGATAAATATAAATACTGAAAAATCAGCATGTCAGTGATTTCAGTACATACGCAGTATATAATTTAAATATTCCCCTTGATGTGCGTCCCGATTACATTCTTTCCGGTAACAGCATCAATGACTCTTTCCGGGTACATTCCGTTGACAACGACACAATCCATCATGTTTTCCATCAAAAATACGGGCAGTGAACTGTCAATGCATGTAATTCCCATTCTTGAAAGTTCTCTGGCTGTCATCCATTTCTGAATAATGTCATCTGCAATAACTCCATCAACATCGGTTACCTTCACAAAGCGTGATCCTGTCTCCCTGGCGATCCACGCACCAATAGTATCCGATGTAATGTTCCATGAATGTGGCAGCTCATCGCTTTCCTTGAGTATCCTGTAAGGCAAGAGCACAGAAACTCCATTGGGAACATATGTGATGTTTTCTATTGAGTTCACTCCTGTCTTATCCACAATATAATGGGCATATTGTTCCATTGAAAGGATAGCCATCCAGTGAGCTGCATCATCTCCTATCTCGAACTTCTCGCAAATCGTCCGGATAGAATCAGCAAACAATCCGCCGCCAGGAACGATCAGTATGGAATAATCGTTGCCATTGTTCTTTTTCAAATGCTTCTGAAGGGAGTCAATAATGGAAGGTGAATACCTCATAAGACTTCCTCCGAGTTTTACGACAACCTTCATAACAATTGCACCTCTTTCCTCTCGAATCCCTATTAACTATATTATTTCAATCTGACTTATTCTTTTCTTGAAGCATTAACTTCCTCTTCCATGATCTTCGCTGCAGCATATGCGGGGAATACCTTTGAAATATCAGGTCCCCATCTGGCGGCAACAGAAATGCATTCAAATCCAAGTCTTTCTGCTGCTTCCTTTATGAGGAATTCCCCAAGACCTGCCGAAGCTATCCTGTCAAGACCGTTCCGTTCAGCAACCACCGAAATGGCCTGAGTAAGAATGCTTACCTGTCTTTCCTTGACCTGTTGGGCGATATGATATATTTCATCTGCAGAGATCTCTGTCAGGTCTGCGCATACAACACGTGCCAATCGTCTCATAGCATCTTTCTTGCTTTTGCCTGCACCATCAGCTGTTTCACACGTATATAATTCTTCAGAGATGTCTCCCAGCAGTAAGTATGCATCTGCAGTAGTCGAGAATAGTTCCGATGCGATATGGCACTCTCCATTTGCAACGTTTACTTTTTCAAGCAGATATGCGAGATTTGTTCTGAGTGTTCCTGCATAGAACAGTTCGCTGCGAACAAGCCTTGAGAAATCCGTAAGTCCTGCCACATGCTTTCCATCTTTTATGGGTATTATGTCACTGGTAGTGCTTCCGACATCTACGAAGATGCAATCTCCTATCTCAGAACCTATTAGTCTGGAAGATGCCGCCCAGTTTGCTGCAGCAAGGTCACGCAGGTTACCTGAACCTTCAGTGAAGTACCCGCTACTATCAATATACTTCACTTCGCAATCAAAAGCATCATTTACAGAGCGCATGATAAAATCAATTCCCTGCAGCTTGTCTTCAAAACAATCTGCAAGCTCGCCTGTCATGACTACACTAACTTTGTCAGGTTGCAATTCTTCTGCGATATCTTCCAGTGAAGTGGGTAATGTTGTATCCTTCCACAGCGGTATATAATGCAATTCTATTATTTCTCCGTCGGCTGATGCAATTTTTGTATTCGCACCACCAATATCGATTCCGATTATTTTCATATGATATCCTCAATATCGTCTTTTGTGAAAGAACACTCCCCTTCAAGGATCACTGAGTCGGGAAGTTTTCCAAACATATTCATTAGCAAAAGTTCTCCAATTTCGCCTTTAAGCGTTTTCACCAGGCCAAAGATAGCGGTTGTAGGGCGGGGGTTAACATCAATAACATACGGTCTGTCTCCATAGACAATGTCAATTCCTACGTAACCATTACATCCAAGCGTTTCAACAGTTCTTTTTGCAACCTTGAATACTTCATCTTCATAGTTTGTTCTGTATGGTACCTGATTTCCTTTATAATCGAAGATAGTATCTCCATTATCATCTTTTATTTCGATAAGTTGCTTGTTAAGGCTTAGAGGAAGCACGCTCTGACCGCACACCAGACTTACACTGAGGTGTTCTCCTTCCACATATTCGGTTGCTATGTATTCCTCTTTCTCAGCTTCCATCTTTTCGGGGAATGTCATTCTTACTCCTTCGGATGCACATCCAAACCTTGGTTTTATGACATACCTTCCCTGATATCCTTCCCTGACTATCTTTGGTGTAGTTATGGAATTAGAGTCAAGGATCTGTGTGCACATCAGTTTATCTGCACACAGTCGCACAGATTCTGCTGAACACCCGAGGTTAACGGTGTATGATTCTACGATCTCTGTCAGGTTCCCGAGAAGTTCATCAGGTCCGATTACAAGGCCTGCATCATTGTTCTTTGCCGCGTTCCTAAGTGCAGATTCAAATGTATCTTCATCAGATGTGATGGCAGTTCCATTTTTAAGCCTGCTTCCTGCAGTGAGGTAGGTAACTTCATGTCCAAGTTGGGTGAAACTGTCTGCAAGAGTGCCAAGCATAGCTCTCCCTTCCAGTAACAGTGTGCCTCCCAGTCCTATTCCCATTGCATATTCAGCAAGCAGTATTTTCATGTTGGATGCAACTGCATTATTTGATATATCCTTTGCTATTATATGCTTGATTTTAGGGGGGATTTATTATTGATGGTAATTAATTCCAAATGAATATATTTATATATCAGGTTTGTATTGTATGTGCAATTACAGTTCATCAAATTGTTTTTCTAAATGTTCTTCGATAATGCTTTTTGAAATTATAATGGCTTTATAATTTGATATGGCATAGTAATTTTTACTGGAATTATGTTATATACCAATACTACAAATTAGGGGATGTCGATTGAACACGGCCAGTATCAATCGAAAACATCTGCGGGTTGGGGGACTGGGGTTTTCTCAACAATGAGTGGGGTTAAAGGAAATGGTATCATTCGCATAGGAGATGCCATCTAAACAAATGCAAGGACAGTGGAGTGGAATTGCATAAAAGGACAGTCAAAGGTGGGAATCTACAATCTTTTGTAGGTGGTACGAAAGGGTAGACTGTAAAGAGGCAGGATGGTTCTGATCCATCCTGCCGTCTTTCGCCTGGTATGTGCTTAAAATTTAATCTGGTCTTAGATCTTAAATAACGGGGTATGAAAAAGTGGGGTCATTAAATAAGTGTCCGGAATGTGATGGTGAATTCCATACTGATGTAAGAGGTATACAGATTTGTAAAGTATGTGGGTACTGGACAAAGCTAAACACTGCAAGGATGGAATCCCTAATGTTGTATGAGGAAGCCTTAATGCTTTATGAGTGAGGGTTAAAAAATGGAAAATGAAACACAAAGATCCTGTGTACGTTGCAGAAGCTCATTAAAAAGACAAAAAATAGGAACTAATCTCCTGTATTATTGTCCGCAATGCGGTTGTATGACCAGCGTACGGGCAATTTGAAATAGAGTGATAGTATCGTTTATCACTAATTCTTTTTACAATTTATGGTTTGATATAGGTTCGATATTTTCTTTCTTTTATCTGGTTCTTTCCTTCATTTCTATGAATTCTGTTAAAAGTGATGATTGATATTTCCATTCATTATAGTACTGATGCATTTCACTGGAATGTTCGGACTCAGAATCTCTGTTTGGAAGCAAGTTCATGTGTTGAATAATATATCGTTTAATCTATATATTAACAATAACTATATACTATGATTGCTGATAGGGGACTGGGATGAATATGGATATAAATACTGAAAACCCATTTGTGCAGGCACTGGCGGTTTCTACTACAATGGCAGTTTTTATGGTTGGTGTAGCCTTTGGGCTTATGAGCATGGCAAAAAGCGGTTCAACTCCGGTTCCAATGTATGTAATGCTTCTTATCTTTGCGGTTATTGCNNACTAGCAGGTTCGGTTTACTTTGAGTCACGTGGTGCAGATTATATGGGTTCTCTTGTAGGGGGCTCTATAGTATCTTTGACTGCAACATTCTCAGCAACAGCTTTTTTCAGTGGTATAAAATATGCTATTGAAGGCGGTATCACTGAAATTGGTCTGGATCAGATAATTTCTGCACTTGCATTGTGTATGATAGCCAGCATGTTACTGATACGTGTTTTACAGCACAGATTCAAAGATTCTTTTTGAATGATTCTTATTTTTATATAAGTTATGGATTTTTTCTATTTTTTTGTGGATTTCATTTCTTCAAAACAAAGCCACAACAGTTACTTATTTATAGAACTTCAAACAATCTCTAGTTCGGATGCACATTACCGCGCATAGAAAATGCGGAGAAATTGAGAATGGCTGATGGACCAGAAAATTGTGAAGATTTAGATTCGAAACAAGTTGAAGAAGGCAATATCAAAGAAAGCCCTTCTGAGGATGAAGCTGCAGAGCTCAGGGATAAACTTCTGCGCCTTACTGCAGAATTTGATAATTTCCGAAAAAGAAGTATTCGGGAAAAAGAAGAATATCGTAAGTTTGCAATTGAACAGATGGTCATAGAGCTCCTCGAGGTTTATGATAACTTCGAACGTGCACTGGAATCTGCAAAGCAGACCGATGATATCTCATCCGTCATAAAAGGTGTTGAGATGGTCTTCAAGCAGTTTGCCGGAATTCTTGAGAAGGAAGGTCTTCAAAAGATCGAATGTAAAGGTGCTGAATTTGACCCTTACCTGCACGAAGCAATGATGCATGTGGATCATCCGGATCATGATGATAACACCGTGGTCGATGTCTGCAAACCCGGGTATTATCTACATTCAAAAGTGATAAGGCCTGCAATGGTAACGGTTTCAAAGAAATCTGATGAGTGACTGTATATAAATTTTGATCCATAAAAAGGATATCTTCAATAGAAATGAAGTACGATTATTAAATTATAATTAATTCATACATGAGGTAATAAAATGGGAAAGATATTGGGAATTGATCTGGGAACTACAAATTCCTGTATGGCTGTTATCGAGGGTGGAGAACCTACAATTATCCCTAATGCTGAGGGGGGAAGGACTACACCTTCAGTTGTAGGTTTCTCAAAGAAGGGCGAGAAACTGGTTGGGCAGGTTGCCAAGAGGCAGCTCATCACCAATTCAGAGAACAGTGTAAGTTCCATCAAAAGACACATCGGTGAGTCTGATTATAAAGTAAAGTTAATTGACAAGGAATATTCTCCACAGGAGATATCTGCAATGATCCTTCGTAAGCTGAAGGAAGATGCAGAGGCTTACCTTGGAGAAACCATCACACAGGCAGTAATCACTGTTCCTGCATACTTTAATGACTCTCAGAGGCAGGCTACAAAGGACGCAGGTACTATTGCCGGTCTTGAAGTAATGAGAATTATCAATGAGCCTACTGCAGCAGCTCTTGCGTATGGTCTTGACAGGGACGATGAAGATCACAAGATTCTCATCTACGATCTCGGAGGCGGTACTTTTGATGTATCCATCCTTGAGCTTGGCGGTGGAGTATTTGAGGTTCTTTCAACCAGCGGAGACACTCACCTTGGTGGGGATGACTTTGACCAGAGGGTCGTAGACTATCTTATTGAAGAGTTCAGGAAGCACGAAGGCATCGACCTGTCCAAGGACAAGGCTGCACTGCAGCGTTTGAAGGATGCTGCAGAGAAGGCAAAGATAGAACTTTCAGGTGTAGCTACCACCAACGTCAATCTGCCATTCATTACTGCAGATGCCAATGGACAGCCAAAACACATTGATATCGACCTTACAAGAGCACAGTTCGAGAAGATGACATCTGACCTTCTTGACAGGACCATGGTATCTGTCAACCAGGCAATGAAGGATGCAAAACTAAGTGCAAAGGACATTGACAGGGTACTTCTTGTAGGAGGTTCTACAAGGATGCCTGCTGTTTCAGAAGCTGTGAAGAAGGCAACGGAAAAGGATCCATACAAGAACATCAATCCTGATGAAGCTGTAGCAGTCGGTGCAGCAGTACAGGCAGGTGTCCTTGGAGGGGAGGTTCATGATGTACTTCTTCTTGATGTTACACCATTGACCCTTGGTATCGAAACCCTCGGAGGCGTATCAACACCTCTTATTGAAAGGAACACAACAATTCCAACCAAGAAGAGCCAGGTATTCTCTACTGCAGCTGACAGCCAGCCATCTGTGGAGATTCATGTCCTTCAGGGTGAGAGGGGCATCGCATCCGCTAACAAGACTCTCGGAAGGTTCACTCTTGACGGTATTCCACCTGCACCAAGGGGTATTCCACAGATAGAGGTTACATTCGATATTGATGCAAACGGTATCCTGCATGTCAATGCAAAGGACAAGGGAACCGGAAAGGAGCAGTCCATCTCCATCCAGAAGCCAGGCGGTCTTTCCGATGAGGAAATTGACAAAATGGTAAAAGATGCAGAGCTGCATGCTGAAGAAGACAAGAAGCGCAAGGAAGAGGTTGAGGTAAAGAACACAGCCGAATCACTTGTAAATGCTGCTGAAAAGACTCTCAAAGAAGCAGAGGATATTGCAACCGCTGAGCAGAAATCAAAGATAGAGGCTGCGGTTACTGATCTGAAGGCTGCCCTTGAAAGTGATGATATCGAGGATATCAAGTCAAAGACGGAAGCACTTCAAACAGCCGTCTACGATGTATCTGCTGCAATGTACCAGAAAGCACAGGAAGAAGCTGCGGCCGCAGCCTCTACAGAAGAAGGTTCCGAACCATCTGCAGGCTCTGGTGAGGAGACAATTGTAGATGCGGATTACGAAGTAGTTGACGACGATAAGTAAATATACATGGATAAAAGCCGGGTAAGATACTTTAATGTATAATGTATCTTACCTATCTTTAGTTTTAATTTTATAATCATCATATGCACAACAGGAATCATCCATGTCCACAACACGCGATTATTACGAAATATTAGGTTTATCCAAGGATGCCACAGAGTCCGAGATAAAAAAAGCTTATAGAAAGCTTGCAATGCAATATCATCCGGACAAGAACAAGGAAGATGATGCTGAAGAAAAGTTCAAGGAAATATCTGAAGCGTATGCTGTCCTTTCTGACACAGAGAAAAGGGAGCAGTATGACAGGTTCGGCCATGCTGGTATTGATGGTCGTTATAGTCAGGAAGATATCTTCAGGAACGCAGACTTCGGAGGATTTGAAGATCTTGGCGACATATTTGGAAGTATATTCGGTGGCAGCTTCGGTGGATTTGGAGGATTTGGCGGTGGGCAGAGAAGACATGGTCCGTCCAGAGGGTCTGACCTGCGCTATGATCTGAGCATCACTCTTGAACAGGCAGCAACAGGTGTGGACACCACTATCAATATCCCACGGGCTGAGAACTGTGAAACATGTGGCGGTACTGGTGCAAAAGCAGGCACAAGTCCGAAGGTATGTTCAACATGTCGTGGCTCCGGGCAGGTAACACAGGCGCGGAATACTCCATTTGGAAGATTCATGTCCACAAGCACATGTAATGCATGTCATGGACAGGGTGAGGTTATTGAAGATCCATGTCCTGCATGTAAGGGAACTGGTAAGATCAAAAAGGTCCGTAAGATATCTGTTAAGGTTCCAAAGGGTGCAGACAATGGAATTCGCCTCAAGATAAGGGGTGAAGGTGAAGAAGGAAGTCCTGGAGCACCATCCGGAGACCTATATGTGGTGATCCATGTGGAGCCGCATGATATATTCCAGCGTATCGGTAATGATATTCTCTACGAGCAGCCAATATCTTTTTCAATGGCAGCACTTGGTGGGGACGTAATGGTTCCGACTCTCCACGGAAAAGTGAAAATGAATATTAAAGCCGGAACTCAGACACATTCTATACTGCGTCTGAAAGGTAAGGGGATGCCTCATCTTCATGGTCATTCAGATGGTGACCAGCTTGTCAAGATCATTGTCAAGACACCTACCAAGCTTACCGGGGATCAAAAAGAACTCCTTAAAAAATTCCAGCAGCTTGAAGATGGGACTGATGTGAAAAGTCCTAAAGGTGGCAAAGGTATCTTTGAAAAGATGAAGGGTGCTTTTGAAGCTGGGATATAGTTAATTTTCTAATTTCTCTATCTTTTTTTTAAGTCTTGTTTTAACTTCCTTTTAGGGCAGTTATTTATATTGCTTCGTCAATTATGTGGTAAGCTTTAAAAACCAATAAACATATTATGCGGTTTTGTTTTCAGTATCTGTGAATATCCTTATTATGACCTTTTGAAGGTATATTATGAAAATCATAATAATTGGCGCTGGTGAGGTTGGCTATCATATTGCAAAGGCACTCTACCAGACAAACGATGTTGTTGTTATAGACCAGAACGAAGAAGCATGTGAACGTGTAGACGAGCTTGATGTTCATGTTTTACACGGTAATGGTGCCAATGTGTCAATTCTCCAGGATGTTCTGGAGGGAGCCGGCCTGTTGGTATCCGTGACGGGTTCTGATGAGGTTAACATAGTTGCCTGTATGGCGTCCAAAATCATTGTCAAGGATAACAACAAATTGAAAACGGTGGCCAGAGTCAGTAATCCTGATTATATCGATAAGCCCGTGGCAAAAAGATCTCAGATAGGCATAGATATTATGGTCTGTCCTGAACTATCTCTGGCTTCTGAAGTTGCCCGGATACTTGCCATTCCTTCCGCTATTGATGCGGATTATTTTGCAGGTGGTAAGGTTGAGATGATGGAATTTGTGGTTCCTGATGATCATGTTCTCGTAGATAAGCCCATGCAGGAACTCCATCTTGCAAATTGTTGTATTGTGAGTGCTCTTTTCAGGGATTCAGAAGTCATAATTCCACATGGCAAGGACATCATAAAAGGTAATGATCATATTGTTGTCATTGGAAAACCGGCTGCAATGAAAGAAGTACGTGACATGTTCGGCGAGAAGGTCGGCAAAAGAAGCAAAGTGATGATCATTGGTGGCGGAATTGTAGGTTTCTATCTTGCAAAACTGGTTGCAAAGAGTGAATTCGACCTGAAGATCATAGAATCTGATAAAGAACGGTCTGCAGCTATAGCAGAAGAACTTCCCGATGTACTTGTTCTCAATGGTGACGGGACTGATATCAACCTCTTAAAAGAGGAAGGCGTTTCTGAAATGGATGTTGTCATATCTGTCACTAATAGTGATGAAAAGAACCTTTTATGTTCATTGCTCGCCAAACAGCTTGGTGTAAAGAAAGTCATAGCAAGGTCTGATCGCTCAGATTATGTTTCTCTTTTTGAAATGGTCGGTGTGGATAGTGCAGTAAGTCCCAGACAGGCAACAGTAAATGAAGTTCTGAAACTGACCTTTGGTCAGGGAATAGAATCTATCGCAACCATCGAAGGTGAAAAAGCTGAGATTGTTGAGTACACCACTTCTAAAAAGTCAAAGATAGTAGGAAAACCCCTGAAAAGTGTGAAGTTCCCTGCTGGTGCAATCGTCAGTATGGTTGTCCACAAAGGAAATACGGTGGTCCCACGTGGTGAATATGTAATAGAGGAAGGCGACAGGGTAGTAGTATTTTCCCTGCAGTCTGCAAATGCAGAGGTAGAGAAACTCTTCAAGTGATCGTTCCTCGGGGGTGCAACATTTGAATTACGGTGTCATACTAAATGTTCTGGGAGGACTTCTAAGGTTTCTCGCAGCTATAATGCTTGTTCCCTTATTTGTGGCTCTTTATTATGGAGATTCCTTATATCCATTTTTAGCAGCAATTATTATAACTGGTCTGACTGGTATCCTGCTTTCATATTACTACAAGGCTACTGATGAGTGGAAGACCAGAGAAGGCTTTGCAATTGTTGCATTTGGCTGGTTGGCAGCCGCAATTTTCGGTTCAATTCCTTTCATGGTGGATGGATTCAGTCCTATTAACGCGATCTTTGAATCAATGTCCGGTTTTACGACAACCGGTGCTACTGTTCTTCTGGATATAGAAGCTCACTCCCGGAGTATACTCTTCTGGCGCAGTATGATCCAGTGGATTGGCGGGATGGGTATCATCATGCTCTTCATCGCTATTCTTCCAAAGCTCGGCGTTGCCGGAAGGCAGTTGTTCAGGGCAGAAGCTCCGGGCCCTACAGAAGATAAGATAAAACCGAGGATAAGGGAAACTGCAAAGATACTATGGCTGGTATATGTGTTCATTTCCATGCTTGAGGTCGTAGCTCTTTTACTTGCAAAAATGTCACTTTATGACGCTGTTACGCACACATTCACTACAATGGCATGCGGTGGATTTTCTCCCTATTCCCAAAGTGTAGCAGCATTCAACAGTCCTCTGATAGAGGGTATAATTACTCTTTTCATGTTTATTTCAGGGGCTAACTTTGCACTTCATTACAGGACATTATACACTGATCGTCAAAGTCTTCTAAAAGATGACGAATTCAAATTCTATTCACTAGTTACTGTTATTGCAACATTGTTACTTACGTTCAGTCTCTGGAGTGATATGGGGGAAACTGTTTTTACTGCTTTCCGGTATGCTGTTTTTCAGGTAGTTTCCATTATTACCACTACGGGATTTGCAACTGCAGACTTTAATCTGTGGGCAGATTCTGCAAAAATAGTACTTCTGGCGGTCATGTTCATAGGCGGATGTGCCGGTTCTACTTCCGGAGGTATCAAGGTCGTAAGGTTCCTTTTACTACTCAAATATGCACAACGTGCTTTATTCAAATCCATACACCCGAGGGCTGTAAAACCAATAAAACTCAATAATAAGACAGTCCCTGATGATGTAATGCAGGCAATAGTCTCTTTTGTGGTCATTTACTTTATGATATTTGCTATATCTACAGGCCTTCTCTCACTTATGGGGATTGATATTATAAGTTCGATCACATCTTCAATAGCTACACTTGGGAATATAGGTCCGGGATTTGGTCTTGTAGGTCCAATGGCTAACTTTGCTGCTATACCGTTTGTCGGAAAAATAGTGCTGATAGCAAATATGTGGATTGGAAGACTTGAGGTATTCACAGTTATCGTTATGCTTACTCCGGAATTCTGGAAACGCTGATATGCTCCGGTTATTGATCCGGCTTTCTTGCAATTCCAAGTATGTAACCAACATGTTTTCGTGTTGATGTATTATTAAATAGTATCCTCTTTCCTTTATCCAGTCTTAAGAAACGTTTCCTGATCATTTCGCTTAATATTATATATTTTAGCATGCCAAATATTAAGCATTTGATCTTTACAATTCCTCCCATGGATGTAATGCTGCTGGTTATATCCTTAATTTTCTGAAATGGTCTACATTTCTGTATTCTGATATCTGAGAATCCTGCCTCTTCAAAATAATGTTTCCACTCATCAGGAGTGTTCATCCTGAAAGGCAATCCTGTTACTTCTGTAAAGATGGCCTCAGCTTCATCGATCTTTATTTTCAGTTGAGGTTCAATGATATTATCCCTGTACATCTCATTGATGCCTAGGGATCCTCCTTTCTTAAGCACATGTATGAATTCTGTGAATGCCATGTACTTGTCAAGAAATTGTGATACGAATTCTGTAATTATAATCTCAAAGGAATCCTCTCTGAAAGGCAGGTTATAAGCATCAGCTATAATGAATTCAGTCATCATTTCAACATTTTCTTCAATTGCTCTCTGTCGTTCAGTCTCTATTGATAAGCTGGCAATGTCCACTCCAATAACAAAACATCCATGCTGTTCTTATTGATGTGGCATAATTTTGCAAGTTCTTCAGTCGAGCGGGGTCCACCAATGTGAAAATAAGGAACTCCCATGTAGGTCATGAAGTCGTAATACTTCATCTTTTCAATTTCAGAAATTGTCTGTTTCCTCTGAACCATTGAATTATTCCTTAGAATATTGCTATTCTAATTCGGTGGTGGTATGTAAAAAAGTTTTCTAAGAAAACGATGTATTCAGGAAAAAAGGGGTGATGGGTTAAATGAAAAAGTCAGGAAAAAGTGATGAAATAATCACTTTTTCAGCGTTCAAAGTCCATTTCATACTTCACAACATTTTTGAAAAGTCCTCTCAGGTTCCATAGAAGTTTCTTATTTGCCCTGAAGAGTGCATATAAGAGGTCCAGAAGACTCATGCTGGAAAAGTTCACGCCTTCCAGTGAATGTGCCAGGGAATTTATTTCCTTGTCTGTAAAGCTGGTAAACGTATTCTTGACAATCAGGCTGTTATCTATCTCGTACCCGATTGTTGTACGCCATTTATCTTCGTATTCCTTCAGTGCCTTGGTTGAAACGTCACCTTTGGATATTGCCTTATATGCAACTTCTCCGGCAATCTTTCCGGCTTCCATTGCATTGATTATACCTCCGCCTGTTATCGGGTCAGATTGCCTGGCTGCATCTCCTACCAGCATGAGGCCATTGGCAATTGTCTTCTCAATTGATCCGCACACTGGTACTCCGCCTACATCCATTTCCAGGATACTGGCATTCGGGTAGTTCTTCTTTACAAATTCATCCAGGTAATAGACGGCATTTTTTTCTCCGGATTTGCTGCCAAGAATACCAATTCCAACATTTGCAAGATCGTTCCCTTTCGGGAATATCCATACATAACCTGCGGGTGCGACTTCATTTCCTATGTAGAAATAGCAATAGTTCTGATCAATGCCTGTACCGCTCATAAGGTACTGGGCACAGGTTTCAAGATCAACCGGTTTGATTGACGTGTCAATGCCTGCCCATCTTCCTACCTTGGACTCTACACCATCTGCGCCAATAACAATTTTAGCTTTGATGTCGTATGTTTCCCCAAGGTGCATGACCTTAACACCTTTTACGAAACCATTTTCCATAATAAGGTCAGTTGCCCTTGTTTTGACCATTACTTCTGCACCGGCTTTTGCACTTTCATATGCCAGTGCCCTGTCAAAGATCTTACGTTCAAGGACATATCCTACTTCTCCGCCTGCGATCTCCTCTGCCATTTCGATCATGGTGCCGTCAGGTGAATATATGCGTGAACCTTTAACATCTGCACAGATCCAGCGATGGTCGGGTTCTATATGTTTCCTCAACCATATCTTGCTGACTCCCTCTGCACATCTTACCGGGTCGCCGATTTCCTGCCTCTTTTCTATCATGAGGACACTAAGACCTTTCTGGGCAGCAGTTTTTGCTGCAATAGAACCTGCGGGGCCAGCACCTATCACTACTACATCATACTCGCTCTTCATTTTTTCACCTCAATAGCTCCAACAGGGCATATCTTAGCGCAGATCCTACAAGATGTACATGTCTCATTGACTTCTATCCAGGTTTCGACCAATTCAAGTGCGCCAACCGGGCATACGCCCACGCATGCACCACAATACCCACATTTGAATTTGTTTACGTTGATGGTCACCATTATCACCTATAATTTGTATGATTCATCCCTATATTTTTAAGGGAGATATATCTTTCTGATTAAAATAAAATAATATAATTAAGGAAGCCATTATAGTCTAAGCACTATAAGTGGTTTATGCATCGTCTGATGCAGTAATTCTGGCTCTTGCCTTACCTGTTTTCATGTCGAATCTTTCCATTACGTACTCTTGTGAGTTTCCATGTCCGTGAAGCATTATCTCTACAAGGTCATGAGGTTCGTCGATATCCGTGCTTAAAAGGAAAGAATCATAAATATGCACCGAACATTTCCTTTCTTTTGCTATATTGCAGTGGTTAAGGAAGCTTGATCCGTAATATTTGACATGAAAATTGGAAGGGTCCTTTATGAATATGATATTTGTTCCTCCGCCTTTTCCTGGAACTATCACCACGTCTTCTGGTCTTGCGGTAATCTCTTTTATATGCTCGGCTCTTACAAGAGGGAGGTCTGCCATTATTATGAATATGGACTTTTGTTCGTGGCTCAGGTATTCATTGATAGCTTCGTTCAGATCATGCTCGTTAAGCACTACATTTACATTCAAATCAGTTGGTACTCCGTTGTCGAGGGTCGTGAGTATGTCTATCTCATCAATTCCTGCTTCCTGTAGGCTGCTAACAACATCCCTTAACATAAGCTCTACAAAATCCTCACGTTCTTCTTGTGTAAGTGCAGGTGAGAGCCTTGATTTGGCGTTTTTCTTTTTATAAGGTATCAATGCCTTCATGATACTCTCTCGTAAAGTGCATTTCTCTGTTTTGGTGTTCTGCCCGTTTGGCGTATCAACCATTCAATTTCAGCTGCAGGAGTGTATTCTCCGTTAGTTCCCCCGGAAGCAACCGTGATTTTGTCTTCCATTAGGGTACCACCAAGATCATTAGCTCCGCAGGACAGTGCAACCTGTGCAAGTTTCTTCCCGAGCTTCACCCATGCTGCCTGAATATTATCGATGTGTTTGTACAATATTATCCTTGAAATGGCCTGTAACTGGAGATCAGCGATACCTGTGGTCATGAACTTGCCCTCTTGCATCATCTCTTCTCCTATTTTGTTATTGTATGGCATAAAGGCCATTGGAATAAGCTCGGTGAATCCGCCTGTCCGTTTCTGTATATCGCGGATGGTGAATATGTGGTCCAGTCTTTCCTCAACAGTTTCAACATGTCCGTACATTATAGTTGAGTTTGTACGAAGGCCTGCATTATGTGAGGCTTCAATTGTATCTATCCACTGTTGTCTTGTCAGTTTGCTTGGGCAGATGATGTTCCTGACACGGTCTGAAAGTATCTCTGCAGATGTACCGGTCAATGTGCCCACACCACAGTCCTTCAAAACGGTGAATGCTTCATCTAGTGGCATTTTCTCCATTCCTGCAGCATAGAATACTTCCATTGGTGAAAGGGCATGGACGTTCATTGAAGGATAGTTTGAACTGATAGCATCAAACATCTCTGTATAATAATCCATATTGAGCTGTGGGATATATCCTCCCTGAATGCAAACCTCCACAGCTCCTGCCTCTTGTGCTCTGTCAACCTCTTCAAGTACCTTCTCAGTTGAAAGCACGTATCCTTCTTTTTCTTTAAAGGCACAAAAACCGCAATTTCCTGCACACATATTGGTGAGGTATATATTGCGGTTAACAACATATGTGACCTCATCTCCAACCGCTTTATAGCGAAGATCGTCTGCTAGGGAAAAAAGCTCAAAAGGGTTAGCATCCATCAAGGTCATCGCATCTTCTTTGAGGATCTCTCCGGAGTATGCCCTTTCGATAATATCGTCTGTAATGATAGGATACATCATTTCCTCAGGCAATTTTGAGTTTCATCTGCTCTTGATTGCTGGTATTGATGATTGGTTTATATGCAGTGTTTCTTTGAAGTGCTTGTCTTCCTGATGAAACGATAAACCATTCCAATTCCTGTGCGGACATGAACTGACCATTTGTTGAACCGGCTGAACTGGATATCTTTTCTTCCATCAGTGTTCCTCCAAGATCGTTGACTCCGCAGAACAGGGCTACCTGTGCAAGTTTCTTTCCAAGCTTGACCCAGCTTGCCTGGATATTGCTGATGTGGGTGTTAAGTATTATACGTGCAATGGCATATAATTGCAGGTCTTCTATGCCAGGTGTTGCATATCTTCCGGCCTTTATCATTTCATCGCCCACTTTGTTATTGTAGGGCATAAAGGTCAATGGCACAAATTCGTGGAAGCCTCCGGTTTCTTTCTGTATCTCTCTTATGATCATTATGTGGTCAATACGCTCCTCGACCGTTTCTATGTGCCCGTACATGATGGTTGCAGTTGTGTTTATTCCTGCTTTATGAGCTTTGGTGATGACATCTATCCACTCGTCAGTTTTGAGTTTGCTGGGACATATTATGTTCCTTACTCTGTCAGAGAGGATTTCTGCAGCAGTTCCGGGCATGGTATCCAGTCCTGCATCTTTGAGGCGCATGAGGGCTTCTTCAACAGTTATGTTACTCTGTTTTGCAGCGTGATACACTTCCATGGGTGAGAATGCATGTGTATGGATGTGTGGGAAATCTGCTTTAACAGCCCTTATTATGTCTGTATAAAAGTTAATGTCCACGTTAGGGAGCAATCCTCCCTGAATGCAAACTTCTGTAGCCCCGAGGCTTTCTGCTTCTCTTACTTTTTCAAGAATTTCAGGAACATCCAATATATATCCTGTATTGTCCTTGAATGCACAGAAACCGCATGTCCCCATACATCTGTTTGTAAAGTTTATGTTACGATTGACTACGTAGGTCACAGTATCACCTACTGTTTCCTGGCGTAACCTGTCAGCAAATTCAAAAAGTTTGAACGGAGGTATTGTCAAAAGAAAAAGTGCATCTTCCTTTGTGGTCATACCCTGGTAGGCACGTTCAATAATGTCATCCGGAATAGTAGGGTTCATATTTTTCTCCGATACTTATCTTTTGTATTTAAATTGTGTGCCCCGATCGGAACTCATATTTTCCGATAGCCATTTTCATCTGAAAGGTCACTTATAAGGTCTTTCAGAGTATCGCTGTACCACCCTTTCTTAATGTACTGCGGATATATTGGCAACCTTTCCTTCAGAGATACTTCGTGCACCATTTCTTTTAGCTCTGATACACTCGGCCATTCTGCCTCCGGATTTATCCAGTCAATAGTTGTGGGGGAAATTCCTCCAAGATCATTGGCACCACACTGTATCAAAAGATAAGGCTCAATAAGATTCGGTGCTACCTGAATGGCCACCTCATTCGGGAGTATTTCCCTGGCTATCAGTATGACCTGCATCATTTCCTCTTCGGTAGGTACAGGCATTTCTGCCATAGGGGTATCCGGTTTCGGTGTGAAATTCTGTATGATCACTTCCTGTATGTGACCGTACTCCTCGTGTAGTTCTGCAATGGATAACAGGGAATTGATCCTGTCATCAAGGGTTTCGCCAATGCCGACAAGTATGCCTGTTGTAAAAGGAATATGCAGTTCGCCTGCATAACGTATTGTCTTGATTCGCCTGGAAGGTTCTTTTCCAGGTGATCCTTCATGTGCGGCAACATTGGCAGTTGTTTCAAGCATCAGACCCATACTGGAATTTAATGGTTTCAGTTTTTCCAGTTCCGTATAGTTCAACACGCCTGCATTGGTATGTGGTAAAAGCCCTATATCGATTGCAATTTTACAGAGTTCGCAAATATAATCTACTGTACTGGAATAGCCAATATCCTTTAACCATTCCTTATACTTTGGAATATCTTCTGCATATTCTCCGAAAGTAAAAAGAACCTCTGTACATCCTGCTTTTTTTCCCTGTTCAAGTATTGGGATTATCTCCTCTATCTGCATCAGTTGTGCCTGCGGATCGTCGGGCTCACGCCTGAATGTACAGTATGTGCATTTATTCCTGCAAACATTTGTTACAGGTACGAAGACATTTCGGCAAAATGTGACAAATTCATCCATTGTTAATTCCTTGACGTAACAATTACATAAGTTTAATCAATTTTGAGATTTTTATAAAGATTATTTTATCATAAGTTCCTGCATACAGTTCTTAACTCCAAGTGCAATACCTTCCACTTCAATACCGCCCTTACCTTTTGCTCCATCCCCTACTACATATAGGTTTGGTATTGGCGTTTTATTGTTAAGGTCTGCACCGGAGGGTGACCTGTTAACAGGCCATTCATTTGAATATGATTGTATCAGAAGTACTTCATATTCTTTTCCTGCGAAAATATCTTTTAGATCCTCAAGCCCTAATTCTATCTCATTCTCAATATCATCCATATCCGTCCAGTGAACGCATTGATGAGCCATCGTAAGATGTTTTCCCTCAGGGGCCATTTCCGGGTCAATGTTAGTTACCTCATTTATTCCGTTAACTCTCCTGGCGTAAGGTGTGAGAAGTACTCCTCCGTGTCCTATGAGAGGTTTGTCAGAGCTGAGGCATATTTTGATCCCTGCAGAAGGTTTCAGGTTATCTGATGTGCGTGCATAATTATCCATTCCGGCAATTCCTGTATTTTCGCCTATCATGAGGGATGTGGCGGCATGACCTATGTCACTTATCACAATGTCTGCAAGATGTTCTTCTCCGTTGACAAGAACACCTTTAATGTTTTCGTTTTCTATTTTAAGACCTGTGACTTCTGAGGATGTGTGTATTCTTCCTCCGTTGGATCGAATCACGCCTGCAAGAGCATCTGTGATAGCCTTACATCCGCCCATGGGGACTCCTGGTCCTCCAAAATGGTAGAGGTTCTCAATAATTGCAAAAGCTTCTTCTACTGGTACATCTGCGCCTTTCAGGCTGAGGGCCCAACCAAAGAATGAGTCGGAGATCCGATAGGTCCAGTCCTGGTCGATATGTTCTTTACACCACTGTTCAAAGGATTTTCCGGATGGAGGATTTTTACGGGTGCTAATTACATAATATATCAGTTTGATGCGGTTAAGCAAAGAGAATGGAGTCCTGAAATTCTCAAAAAGCAGGTCCTTATGGCCGTACTTATAATCAGTGTCTCCTCTTTTTCTTGGAATCCTTATTACTGAAACAGGTTTTCCACGGACAATTTTTACGTTCACACCTATCTCTTCAAGAAGTTGTGCAAGCGGTCCGGAGGGTCCGTGTGGAAGCATATGTAATGCACCGGTGCTTAACTGGAAACCTTTGTATGGTATGTTAGTGAACCTTCCACCTATTATCGGAAGTCGTTCAAAGACATCTACTTCGTATCCTGCATTTGAGAGTTTAGCTGCGCTCAAAAGCCCTCCAAGTCCGGAACCGATAATTATTGCTTTCATCTTATGCCTCTATTGCTTTAACCGGACAGTATGCGATACATGCTCTGCATTCTATACAGGCAGGTGTCATAATTGCCTTTCCTCTCACTTCAATTGCATCAAATTTACAAAAGGCAACGCATTGGCCGCATCCTACACAGTTTTCGTTCACTTTCATATTATATTCACCGGATTTGATTGTATAACGTTTTCAACAATAAAAAGCCTTATTGTTCTTTATTTGATTTTATCTTCGATAGGATGAGATTTTCCGGATGGTATTATTTGAAGTAATTTACACATTTTATTCATATCCTGCTTCAAACGGAAATATTTATTATTATAGACTAATAATTATATTAGCATGGATGAAGTTGACCTTGCGATACTAGACCGCCTTTGCAAAAATTCAAGGATGCATAGCACAGAAATTGCAACAGATCTTGATCTGGCAACATCTACGGTACATAAAAGAATAGAGAAAATGCGTGAAACAGGTACTATTCACGAGTTCACGGTCAAGGTGGATACTACAGAGGTTGGCCTGAATGTCACTACTTTTATAGGGGTTAATATTGAGCAGAACAAAAGGATCAATATAATAAATCGTTTGAAAAGTATTGATGATATATTGGAGATCTATGAATTACTTGAGCCATATGATATGCTACTGAAAGTAAGGACATTTGACATACATTCGTTGAAGGAGAATGTTTTGCAGGTACTTGGGAATATGGATGGTATAAAGGATTCTCAGAGCATTCTGACAACCAAGTGTCATAAGGAAAAAAGTTGCACAATTCTTAAGAAATAATCACACAATATAATGATTATTCATGATAGATGTGCGTAATTTATATATAGTTACAGGTTAGTTTTTGTTTTAGGTGGTCTTATGAAGAAAGAAGTGATCCAGGTTGTCTCCAGGGAAAATGGGGAATTGTCATCTAAACAAGTAAAGGCTGCACCATATGAATTCACCATTGCCACCCGTGCAAAATGGGAAATGGTGATCTCTGATGAGGATACTGAGATACGTGCAGGTGAATTCAAAAAGGTCAACGTAAAGGAAATACTTCTGGACCCGGACATGGTTGCTCTTCCATGTACTTTCACCCACCATGCAGTTGTTTCACTGGTCAAGGTAGGTGCAAAGGGAGGTGCCAAGCCGGTTGATAGTGAGCGTATTATAAATTCTGCCTATGTACTGGGCCAGGAATCCGGTAAGGTGAGGGAAGGTGATCTGCTGGCAGTACTTAATATCTTCCCTATAATGTTCACTCGTGAGGCTATGACTCCGAAATCCCTTAGGTAAATATCAATGGAGGATGTTTTCATGGAAACCTGTCTTATATGCGGAGAACTACAGGACTTTAAACATTACGAGGGGTACAACATCTGTACTACCTGTGTGGATATCATGGAGGATGTTATGGGGGAGTATTTACTTCGTGCTATCTGGAAAAGTGAACCAAAGGCACACAGTGCTTACCTTAATTATCTCAATAATACCACGAGGTATATCTCAGATTATAAAAAAATCTCCCAGAAATCCAACAAGCACACAAAAGATGTTATTGCCCGTGTTTCAGACGTACTTGTGAATGGTAATGATCACCCTTCAAAAAGGCGTTATTTCGAGCACATGCAAAAAGTCCTTGAATGGCTGGAGGAAACACCGCATTTCTATCACTACTATTTCAAAGATTATTATGTATGTCCAACATGCAATGCTTCTATCTTTGAGAAATACACCCGCAGGGATGTGGGTGAATGGATGGTGGTTTCATGTTCTGAATGTGATACCGTCATTAAGAAGTATTTCTCTCCAAAAAGCGTTTAAACGCTTTTTTTATTCTTTTTAGATTGGTGTAATTCCCTTTTTTGAATACAGGTGCTATATTCGAATCTCTGATGTATGGCAAAATAGTCTCATATTCATATGCTGATCTTCCTTAGATTATCTTCTGGCTAATATTCTCGCCTTTCCATATGGGCGAATGTTGAAACCGTCTATTATTCGGTGATGTTTCCTTGCTTCTATACTATTATATTTTTGGTTTACTCTGAAGGCTTTCAACATCGTAATTAAGACAATTTAAATATAATGAATTATTATCAATTACTAGCCAACACTATCTATTGAAAAATATGTCAACAGATATTGTTTATCTATCTGCATGTATTTGAGATGTATTTGTATTAGACCCTTACACGAAGGTGTTTTATACAAATAGTCTATCTACCCTTATAACTTTCAGGAGAATAGTTTATGTCAGGAATAATCGATATTAGTAACATAGCCAATAGTTACATACCGGTTGCAATAATTCTCATTGTGGCACTAGTGATGCCTCCTATAACAATGCTTATCATAAAAGTGTTAAGTCCGAGGAGTAAAGCATCAGCAAAGTACACGACATATGAAGCTGGTTCCTTACCGATAGGAAATGCCAGAATACAGTTCAATGTCGAATACTATCTTTATGCCATTGCTTTTGTTCTCTTTGATATTGAAGTCCTTTTCCTTTATCCCTGGGCTGCAATTTTCAAAGGACATGATATCACTTATATCGCAACCGTTGAAATGCTAGTCTTTATTTTTGTTGTATTGTTTGGCTACGTTTATTTGATCAAGAAGGAGGCTCTAAAATGGATGAAATAGAGCAGACAGAAGTCGAACAAAATGATGTCATAGAAGTTGGGTATACTGACGTTCCAGGCACGATGCTTACAGACTCAAATGCTATCTGTGATTTCATTAAGAAAACAAAGATCCAGGATGTTCTCAACTGGGGTCGTAAGAACTCTTTATGGTTCATGGTAAATGCAATGGGTTGTTGTGGTGTAGAGCTGCTTGCTACAGGTATGGCTCACTATGATACTGACCGTTTCGGTATTATCCCACGTAACTCCCCAAGACATGCTGACGTACTGATCATTAGTGGTTATGTAACAAAGAAGTACCTGCCAGCTCTGAAGAGGGTCTGGGACCAGATGCCTGCACCAAAGTGGGTTATATGCTTTGGAGACTGTGCCATCAGCGGTGGTCCTTTTTATGAATCATAGANNTGATGATATCTTCCCTGTAGATGTTTTTGTTCCGGGATGTCCTCCCAGATGTGAAGCTCTTATTCAGGGATTTGTTGAGCTCCAGAAAAAGATCGAAGCAAAGAAAGACAAAGGTACTGATTATTGAGGTGAATTGATGGACGCTAATTCTATTATCTCTTCACTTACAGGCAAGTTCCCTGAAGACATATATGATGCAGATATTGAGTCTGACATAAGGGTCATTGCCAAAGTGAAGCCAGAGAACGTAGTGGAAGTATGCCGCTACCTCAAAGAAGACCTGTCTTTTGGACACCTCTGCTGTGAATTCGGAGCAGACTATCCTGACAGGAATGAGATCGAAGTAATATACATAATAGGTTCATACGAACATCCCGTCGTCCTTACTATGA
>DAZF01000019.1 GCA_002507205.1 Methanolobus sp. UBA32
TTGTAGGATACATTCTATACTTGTAGGCTTTTAACATACAGTGTCATATAATCCTTATCTCATTAGATAGTTTGTGTTAAGTTAAACGAAATGGTTGTCTTGGAGAATGGACGAAATTCATCCAGCAGTCCCAGTTCGAAGAACTATAACTCCCATTAAATCTTTGATTTAACGTGAGTTTGAAAACGGTGGTCTTCTTACTCAAACGTGATAAATTCACTTACAGCATATCCTTTCGCCCTTTTCTGTCAGTTGGTATGCCTTACCTTCAAAGCCCCCTCCATCGGTAGAGCAGGTGGATGCCGCACTACATGAGCAGCATGCCGATGTCTTTGGCCCGGCATTATTGCAGAGTTCCCGGATGTAACCCATGTGTTGCAGCATAATGAGTCTGTCTTTTATAGCATTCTGGTTAATTCCAAGATTCTCTGCTGCTTCCTGCATTGTGCAGTTGTCAATGAACAGGAGTTTCAGTGTTTCTTTGATCATTTTAACAGTCCACTCTCCTGTAGTGGTTTAAACATATTCTTCCATTTAATAAGTGCAGATAATGGAAGAACTGCCAGGTATATTCCAGGTCGCAGGTCGCTTGCAGGCGTCCATCCTATAAAATCTTCGTTTTTAAGGAGATATGCCTCAAGCATATTCCCTGTACTTACTAACATATATATCACTGCAAAAATGAGTGCGATGAGAATGCCTACGTAAGCATACGATACACCTTCGGAGATTCCTGAACGCATCTCCATAACCCCGTAAATGAAAACAGTTCCTATCAATAACAGGACGAATGAACCAATTATATCAGCAGGTACGAATAGCAGTCCGGTCAGTGGGATTTGTACATCAGGTCCAATAAGGATCTTAGTGATACCAGCTGATAATTGTAGCATTCCCAAAAGGAAATAAAGGGAACCGGCGACAATAGAAAATACCATTGGTATTCTAGTGTCTACTTCATCGTTTACATTATCTCCTTTAATATCCAAGCAGCCTTCCTCCCTGATATATTATGAATGCTGTTATCCATGCAACAGCAATTCCGTAGATGATTGCAAATATTGTCCATTTCCATGAACCTGTTTCCTTTTTAATTACTCCGACCGTTGCCACACAGGGCATGTATAGCAAACTAAAAGCCATTAGCGAGAGTGAACTAAGTGCCGTAATTCCCGGGTCTGCTATAAGTCTCTCGCTCAGTGCTTCTGAATTCTCTCCTGTACCATATAGCACTCCGATAGATGCAACAACTATCTCTTTAGCAACCAGTCCGAATATAAGTGCAACTGAGATCTTCCAGTCAAAACCAAGAGGCTTCAGTAGTGGTTCTACAGCATGTCCAAGGCTGCCAACATAACTTCCTTCGGTTCCGTATTCAACACCCCATGGGAAAGATGCCAGTATCCAGATGATCACAACACCTACTAATATAATAGTTCCTGCTTTCTTTATGTACATAAAGCCGTTGTCCCACATATGAATGAGACTGGTCTTAAGGGTTGGAACGCGATATGGTGGCAGCTCCATTATGAATGGTGCCGGTTTTCCTTTGACCACTGTTTCTCTTAGTATCTTGGCTGATATTACGGCAATGACTATTCCTAATATGTACATTGCAAAAATGACAGTTCCTGCCTGTCTCCCAAAGAAAGTGCCTGCAAATAGTACATATATAGGTAGTCTGGCTCCGCATGAAACGAACGGTACTATAAGTATTGTTATGAGCCGGTCCTTTTCATCCTCAATGCTTCTTGCAGCCATGATGGCAGGCACATTACATCCGAATCCCATTAGCATGGGTATGAAGGATTTGCCGTGCATGCCAATTTTGTACATAAGCTTGTCCATGATGAACGCGGCTCTTGCAAGGTACCCACTTCCTTCCAGCAGTGATAGCAGGAAGAACAAAATGAATATGTTCGGCACGAATACGAGTACTGCACCGACACCACCGATTATTCCGTCTCCTACAAGGGATGCCAGCCAATCTGGCTGAAGGCTGGATGAAACATACTCTGCAAACCATGTAGCTGCAAAGTCTATCATATCCATAAAAGGAGTAGCAAAGGCGAATGTAAGTTCGAATGCTCCCCACATAAGTGCAAGGAATATGGGGATTCCCAGGTATTTATTAGTAAGTACCCTATCGATCATGTCGGATTTGGTCAATGTGTCATTAGCCCGTGTGCACATCTGCGGAAAAACAGTATTAATAGCAAGGTATCGCTTGTCTGCGATTTCAGCCTCGTATTCTTCCTGATCAATTGAATCGATAATTTCCATGGTCCTGGCATATACAGGACTGTTTGCTATTTTTTCCCTGACATTGTTATCGCCCTCAAGCAGGCGTATGCTCACCCATCGCAAAGGATATCTCTTGTCACGGTTTTCGTCTTCTATAAGCACTTTCTCGATCTCAAGGATCTTCTCCTCAATCTCATTGCCATATCCTATTTCATGTCCATGGTGCTGCTTTAGTTCTTTTTGCTCGATAACCTTGTCCAGAAGATCACAAAGCCCTTTTTTCTGGGTTGCAACTGTTCTTATCACAGGTGTTGCGAGGAGCTCCTGCATTTTATCGATATATATTCGGTCTCCCCTGTCCTCTGCAATATCACACATATTAAGAACAATGAGTATCTCCGAACCAAGTTCCATGAGTTGTGTGGTGAGGTAAAGGTTTCTTTCCAGATTGGATGCATCCACGACCTGAATGACGATATCCGGTTTTTCTTCTATTATAAAATCTCGTGCAACGATCTCATCCATTGAATACGCGGTGAGGCTGTATGTGCCGGGCAGGTCTATGACTTCAATGTTCCAATTTTTATATGATACTCTGCCGCTTTTTTTCTCAACGGTGACACCGGGCCAGTTGCCTACGTGTTGTCTGGAGCCTGTGAGTGCATTAAAAAGAGTGGTTTTACCGACATTGGGGTTTCCTGTAAGTGCTATCTTTATATCCCTGTCTTCCATCGAGTAATCCTCTGAGAATAGTTATGTATGTCAGAATATCTAAAAGTTTTGGAAGAAAAGCTCCAAACTAAAGTTTATTAATAAATATGTCTCTTGCTTCTTCTTTTCGGATAGAGAGGTGGTAACCTTTTATCCTGTATTCCATGGGGTCTCCAAGTGGCGCATTTCTGATGAGCTCAATATCAGCTCCTGCAACCATTCCCATGTCAAAGAGTTTCCGTCTTGCAGTGCCTTTAACCCGTACTTTTGTAATCCTGGCTTTCTCTCCGGGTTTAAGTGTGTCGAGTGTTGTCTCCTGATTATTCTGCAAGTCATTACCTGTCCATTTTGGTGATAGCAGTAATCTGTTTTTTGGTATTTAGTAATTTCGCATTACCTAATTTGTTTTTGTGTGCAAAACATGATAAATACATATGGACTTTCAGCTATGCGTGTTATGAAGCTAGTAAAGAGCTTTTGCAGAATAGTGAACAAGTAAAATACGAGATTTTCTATTCTTTTTGTTTTCCGTGTATAGGGCAGGTATCCTTGGCAGAAGGCTTACAATTAATGTATTCCCCGGTTTCGTGGTAGTGAGCAAAATGTTCAAGCCAGTATGGCTCCTCTTCCCTCATATTGATGAACTCCACGAATTNNGTGAGTATCTCAAAAGTTTCAGGGGCAAGCACATGCTCGATCTTACAGGCATCATGGTCTGCAATTTCCTCATCCAGGCCAAGAATTTGTAAAAAATCCCTGATGACGCTGTGCTTTTCCATGGTACATTTTGCAATTCTTTCGCCTTCAGGGGTAAGGGTGACACCGCCATATTTCTCATAGTTGATGTATCCCATTTTCGTAAGCTTTTTGAACATCCCTGTGACACTGGGTGAACTGAGTTCAAGCTCCCTGGATACGTCCTTGACCTGGGCATAGCCTTTCCTTTCAATGATCTTTTCAATCACTTTCAGATAATCTTCAGTTCTCTCAGTTGTCATGTAAAAAACTACCTTTTTTTGGGTTACCTATTCTTGTTTGTAAAATGGGATACAGGTTATATATAAATATGTCTGTATTATTCCCAGTCTGTAGAATTTACTTTGTAAGATTACAGGTATCCTGGGACCGTATTAAATACTTTTTAGATAAATCCCTAACCTGTCCATGCCTTCTTTTATATTCTCTAGGCTGTTTGCATATGAAAATCGTAAATGTCCCTCAGCGCCCTGGCCAAAATCAATTCCTGGTGCAATAGCAACTCCAATATCTTCAAGTATCTTCCTGCTCAGTTCCAGGGAATCCTCACCGAATTTACGGGCATCGGCAAGCACATAGTATGCTCCTTTTGGTTCGCTCTTTATTTCAAAACCGATCTCTCGAAGTCTTTGAATCAGGTAAACACGTCTCTTGTTGTATGTTTCAACCATCTCTTTGATCTGTTCCTGTGGTCCTTCAAGGGCGGCAATTCCTGCATACTGGACAAAGGCGTTGGTTGAGATGAACAGGTTTTGCTGGATCTTTTGCAGCGTTCTGACATGTTCTTTTGGTGCTATAAGGTAGCCGAGTCTCCATCCTGTCATGGCGTAGAGTTTTGAGAAACCGTTAAGAACAAATGCATTATCGGTATACTCTAATATAGTATGGTCCTCACCTTCGTAGATAAGTCCCTGGTATATCTCATCTGATATTATTGGCACTTCTCCGGCAGCTTCTGCGAGTTCTCTCAATGTTGCGTCAGGTAGCACCTGACCCGTTGGATTGGATGGTGAATTGATGAGTATGGCTTTTGTTCTCTGGTTGATATGCGCGGCAACTTCCTTCGGTTGTAACATAAATCCGTTGTCCTCGTTGGTGTAAATGAAATCTGGCACACCTCCCACAGTTGTCACAAAGTTCGGATAGCAGGCGTAATGAGGATTGGACATGATTACCTCATCTTCCGGGTTGATAAGTGCAAGGAAAAGCAAAAGCATAGCAGGGCTTGTGCCCGACGATATTATTATCTGCTCAGGACTGATGTCTACATTGAATTTGTCCTTATAATTCTTAGCAATAGCCTGTCTGAGTTCTGCAAGCCCCTGACTGTGTGTGTATTTTGTATTGCCGGCACACATGGCTGCTTTTGCGGCATTACATATATGGGTAGCAGTGGGAAAATCCGGCTCTCCGATTTCCAGGTGGATGATACTTCTGCCCTGTTCTTCAAGCTGTTGTGCTCTTTCAAGTACTTCCATCACGTAAAAAGGAGGAATGTTTGCAACTTTTTCAGATAACATGTTATTCATCGCCGGCAAGGATTATAGTTCTGGATAGAACCGGGACAATAAAAGATTTTTGTTCACTTAGGGAACAATGGTAAAAAAGAGGCTGGCACAGAAGGCCAGCGGTCTATATTATAGTATATTCAGCAAAGTCGTTTATTTCCTTGCTTTTGCATATTCCACAATCGCATCCTTGATGCCCCATTTGAAAGCTACTACAACGGCTATTCCCCATGCAAGCGGACCTATCAGGATGTAGAATATGCTGGTGTCTATGAGCATTGCATCCAGTGCAAGCAGTATTATCACAAGTGAAAGGAACCCTCTAAGTGCAGGTATCCATATGTTTGCACCTTCCACATTCACATTTTTCATCATGTTTCCTATATAGTCTGCAAACAGGTCTATTGCCAAGAGCCCTATCAACAATATTAATACACCTGCAAACAGGTTAGGCAGGTAGGTCAGAATAGCTTCTACTATTCCTGCAATCATTTCCAGTTTCAGAATATCCAATGCAGCAATAATGAATATCAGGTATCCAAACAGTTTCACAATTCCTGCTATAACTCCTGAAGCGGTCATATTACTGCTCTTCATTGCAGCACCCATGGATGTTTGTTCCACACGTTCGTTAAGACCTGCTGCTATGAGTACATTCTTGAGAAGATTAGTTATGAAATCAACAACAAGCAACCCTATAATCAACACTACCAGTGCAGAGAGTATTAGTGGTATGTACAGGATAATCTGTGTGATGAAATCAGCAACTACTTGTATTTGAAGAAGATCAATAATGATTACGGCAAAGATGAAGTAAATAAACCATTTAATGGCGCTCTCGAATAATCCCACGGTAGTTATCCCCGTTCTTTCTATCATTCCACCAATCGATGTTTTATTTATCAGATCATCAAGTCCGATCTTATCCAGAACTTTTGCGCCTATTTTTCCCAGAGCTTTACCTGCTATCAAACCAACTATCAAAAGTACGATAACTGCTACTAATGTTGGAAGGAAAGCAATCATCTGATCAAACATATCATATACACTATCCATTATTTGCGACGTTGCCATATTTTTACCCCATACCTTGTTCATTGCCGGAATGTTTCCGGCTATAATCCCGTTTTATGTTTTATTCTCTCTTTCTAATTCTATATATACATTCCTTAAGTATCTTTGATAGATAATTATATAATATTGGATATTATGAAAATAGTTGGCTATGTTTGCGAGATTATATTAGAAGAAACACCATCTTGCAAGACAGGAATCCATATATGACATTCATTGCAGATTATTCAAATATGACCACTAAGCTAACAATCAAAAAAATATGTGTCACTAAGATGTTTTCCTTATTCTCACATTAATATATATGCTAAATGCATATAATAAATTTTAAAAATTAGACATATATTATTCCTACATATTGTTACAAATCAAAAAATCAAAAATCTCATATTCATGGGGTTTATAAAAAACACATTTTTGTGAGGTGGACTCACTGAGATAGCTTTGATTTCAAAATCAATCAACTATGGTCAATTTGCTTCACCCTGCTTGAACACACAGGCTTATGTGGTTATGGATCTTACGGTATCAATGTTCTCACTAACGATATCGGCATTTTGTTTCTCATTTTTGCAAAGTCTTATATCAATTCCATTTCTAGTGATATATGGGGTTTTAATATGGACAAATTTGAAAGATATTTCTTTGCGTTGCTGGGATTGTCCATAATTATCGTTCTGGCAATGGTCATCAATATGTTGAATAATCCGACATCAGGGTATACTACCTATGGTCCCGACTACTACAATATGCCTGGCGGTATGATGGGCTCAGGTTATAGCCAGGGTGGAATGATGGGTTCAGGTTACGTTTATCCTTATGGGGTAGAAGATTTCAAGACTGAGTTCGACTCCAACGGTGAGATCATCTATTATACCGGATACAATGAAAGCGGACAGAAAATACCCATTTCATACGGTCCGAACTGGCTTTATGTTCACGGTGGAAGCTGTGTTAATTGCCACGGTGTAAGCGGGAAAGGCGGTGTTCCTATCATGATGGCTTATGCTATGCCTGCGGATATCACCTATGATTCACTGACTTCCGAAGAACACGAAATGGAAGGGGGCGAGGAACACGAAGCATACACAGATGAATCTATAAAGATTGCTATCAGGGATGGACTTGAACCTTCAGGGGAAGAGCTGGATCTTGCCATGCCCCGGTGGCATATGTCTGATGAGGATCTGGATGATATTGTGGAATATCTGAAAGTGCTGTGAAACTCAGGAATATCCTGAAGTTTCAGTTTATTTTTTCAGGTGTCTATGTGTTTTTTTCATTAGTGTTTAGCAGAACCAGGCTGAAATACAGGATTGCACCTATGGCATTGAGGAAAATCAAAATAAGTGACCAGATAAGTTTCTCATACTGTCCAGACAGGGGAAATTATCTTCACTTCTTTGTAAACAGTCAATTAGCATGGATGACCAGAAGATGATTGCAAGCGCCATGATTCCTAAAAATCCAAGAGAAAGGTGAAATGCAACGGGAATTATTATTGAAATGATAATCCCTAAAGTTATCCAACCCATTATCCATTTTAATGCATTTTCATTCAATTTTATGTCCTCTTGTTCTTGATTATCAAATTATATACTGTGTTTATTTGCAATTTTCAGCACCTTGATGGCAAATACAAAATTGCTAAGCAAGTAAAGTGCTATATTCAGATGTATACTCTAATAGAGTATGCATCTTATTAAATTTAGTAGTGTTTATTTATAATTTATTTATGTATTTCATATATTTTATTATTTTGAAACGTTGCTCGTTGGCTATAAAGGGTATACATTTCCTCACGTGCATAGTAAGCAATTTAAAAAGTCAGAGGATAAAATGAGAATATGGCGAAGGTAGTTGATTTTTTATTCCATACGAAACAGGGGGGGTTATATATTACTAACTTTATAATTAACTTATAAATACCACTGATGATATCGTTCTAATTGAACAATCCTATTCACTATTAGATGCATTTCTGATGATGCTATAAAAACCATTAAAAGGTGATTGTGGGCTATAGTATGAAGCAATTTGATGGCTCGCTTAAAAAAGTAAATGGATAGGATTCCAGAACAGAATATTATTTCCGATCTGGAATTGTCCCGGCTTGAAAGTTTTTATTCATCAATCCGCAAATCAGGTGCGCCGGGATTTTAGTATAATCAGATATCAGATAATTTCCACATGAACATCAAGCTCATGTACGCCGGGGTTGGTGGGAACCGGGTTGTTCCAGGTACTATAATAATCACCATTTGAAAGCCTACCGTCACCATCTACATCCACATGCACTGAAAGTGAATATGTCCTTCTTTCTTCAAGATTCGGATACTGGATGAGGTATGGTACTGGCTGAATATCACTGGCATTCATAGAAACTCCAACAATGGATTCTTCTGATATTACAGTGGATGCAACATCCTGAAGACTGACATCCTCTACCTCCAGATATACAGTGGCATTGGAGAAAGTTTCCACGGGTTGATCAAAGATAATCATTCCCTGAATGGTATTTTCTTCGGAAACCTGATTTTCATCGAAGTCATTATTTGTATTATCATTTACTCCACCGGTTTCATTTATGTCTTCTTCATTATCAGTTCCAGTGCATCCCATTGAAAACGCAGAAGCAATAATTAGCAACAGTACCAGGCTGAATATAATATATTTGTTCATCTTGATCATTTCCTTTTTTACCTACGTAACAAATGGTTCTTTGATATAATTCATTTATGTAAGCTACAAAATGATTTGTAGTTTTAAAAACCAAGGTCTTGATCAGTTTTTAGATGAAAAATACGTTCGTGTATGCCAATAATATTAATAAGTTAGATATAGTATTACTCAATTAGTATTGTTTGCAAATTATAATACTGGTTCTTTATATATCTGCTAATAGCACAATCATAACTTGTAATCAACATGATTAGCCGAAGCATGAACTGATTCAGGCAGAATATGTAAGATAACCACTGGAAAAAATGAACCTCCTGCAGTAACCCTCTGAAGACAACAGGAATCTTTTGATTTGCATTTTAATTTTAATTTACAGGTGTTCTAATATGAATGGTTTTAAAAAAATAATATGCGTTCTTTTTATCACAGTTATTTTACTGGCAGTTGCTGGTTGTGTACAGTCAGAAGATACAACTGTAAATGAGCAGAATGCTGCTGACTCTACCGAACAGGAAGTTCAAACAACAGAAGAAGATTCTGTCGGGCTGGCTTTCCAGAAAGAGAGTACGATGTCTCTGGTCAATGAAGCTGTCGAGCTGATGAATGAAAAAGGAGAACTTGCATTTGAAGAATTCAGAGAAAAAGACAGCAAGTGGTTCCATGATAATACATATCTCAGCATATGGACTACTGATGGAATACGTGTGGCTTACGCTCCGAATGTAAGCAGTGAAGGCGAAAACGTATCCGACCTTAAAGATTACAGCGGTAATTCTCTTGGTCAACTTTTCATAGATACTGCCCTGAGTGAAGATGGCGAGGGATGGGTCGATTACCAGTGGCCAAAACCCGGTGAGACATCTCCTGCCATGAAATACACATTTGTCAAGAGAGCTTCTATCGGTGATGAGGCATATCTTGTGACTTCCGGTTTCTATGTGGATGATTATGTCTACACCAACAGTCTTGAAGACATTGAATATTTCACTCGCTTTGGAACCGTATCCCTTGGAAATCTCCTCCATCCGGGAACAGTTGACAGAGATCTGGGTGTAGATTACAGCATTGCCCATGTGATCGTCAAACCGGGCGGTTCCATTGAACCTCACATCATGAAAAATCCTGAAGTTCATTATGTTCTCGCAGGCGAAGGCGTACTTTACATAGAGGATGTGCCATTTGAACTGAGTGAAGGACAACTTATTCTCATACCTGCAAGCTCAAAACAACATACTGAAAATACGGGAGATGCTGATCTTGAGTTCTTTGCAATAGATCAGCCGGCATGGGCGCAGGAGAATGAAGAAATGGTGGAGTGATCTTTAATCCACCTTTTTCTTTACAATGTGTATTTCCCTTTTTAGAGCGCTTTTTCCAATATTGATTTTTAGTACTCTATTCAACTGCTGCTAACGTATATTCTATTTTAGGGTATTATGGCGTTAGTGTGATATATGCACAAGCCCCTAATGATGTATGACAAATAGTCAAAAGGAGATATGTATGAGTTCTAAAGATAATCTTAAAGCAGCATTTACTGGGGAATCAATGGCGAACAGGACATACCTTGCATTTGCAAAGAAGGCAGATGAAGAAGGCTACTCACAGATAGCTAAACTTTTCAGGGCTGCTGCTGCTGCTGAAACAGTTCATGCTCTAAATCATCTTCAGCGCATGGGCGGCATCGGGACCACAATGGATAACCTGAAAGAGGCCATCAACGGAGAAACATATGAATTTGAGGAAATGTATCCCAAGTTTATCGAAGAGGCAAAGGCAGAAGGGGACAACAGGGCTCTCTGGAGTTTTGAAGTAGCAAATAAAGTAGAAAAGATCCACGCCAGCCTCTATGAAAAGGCACTGGCTGAAATTGGTGACAATGAAGAGGTCGATTACTACGTATGCAGTGTCTGTGGCCATACTCACGAAGGTAAACCTGAAGATAAGTGTCCTATCTGTGGCGCACCTGCTTCTAAGTTCAATAAGATTGACTGATTTTCAGTATAATGAAGGAATATTATAAATATCTATATAAATCAGAGAGCTTAAAGAAAACAGCTCTCTCTTTTTTATGCATTTTATCATTTCTATTCTATCTTTATGAGCTCGCTAAATTCCATGGTAAATGCAAGATTTGGGGCGGAGCATTTAAGCTCTCTACTGTGATAAAAATAAGAAAAACAGGCTTTTGCCTCTTTAATGTAAAGCCCCCGGGGGGATTTGAACCCCCGACCTGCTGATTACGAATCAGCCGCTATACCCCTAAGCCACAGAGGCAACTGTGAACGACACTATAATCCTATATAATGATTTAACGATTTCGCTTATTATCTATCTATATTACTCTTACTTCAATGCAGACGTTGAACTGATGGGGGGCGTAAGAACGGACGACCCGCGCTTCTATTAGTTCTATTGTTCTTCCTGTTCTTTCTGCAGCCTCTTCGATGAGTTTCAGTGAACTCTCAAAAAGGTCGTCCTCATGGGTGATATCATAATAGTGGATGATGGCATTCGGAGCGCACAGTTTCACGGCGGCGTCAAGGAACTCGTTGGCGTTGTGTGGCAGGTTCATAATCACATGATCTGCGATACCGGCATATTTCTCAGCTTCAATATTGGCATCGCCTTCTATTGCCTCCACATTGGTGGCGGAATTGAGCTTTACATTGTGACGCAGGAATTCTACTGCATCAGGGTTCTTGTCTATAGCAATTACACGAATTTCAGGGCTTCTCTTTGCTATCATTATACTGTAAGGGCCAACACCTGCAAACATATCAACGACGGTCTGCCCATCCTTTATCTGTGTGAGAATGCGTGAGCGCTCAGTTGCAAGGCGGGGGGTGAAATATGCCCTCTCAAGATCGATGTAGTATCTACAACCATATTCTTTGTGTACGGTTGATGTCCTGTTCTCGCCTGCAATTGTCCTGAACCTGCGGGTTCTGAACTCTCCCTCGACAGGGCTCATAGCGGCAAGTACTGTCTTAACGTTCTTCTTCACTTTCATGATGGCATCGGCTACCTTAGCAGGTTCGGCTACATCATCTTCGATAAGTGCGATATCTCCGACTACTTCAAAATGCGGTACGCCATCAAGGAGATCTTCAAGTTTTAGTTGTCCTTTCTGTTCTTCAAACTCCCTTTCAGTAAGTTCGAATTCTCCGGGCAGTTCCTCTAACTCTGATTCCGGTGGCTCTTCTGTAAGTGGGAGGAAAAGGTAATCTCCTTCTGAGCTAATGCGTGCGGAATTATCCAGCAGGTCCATTTCCAGAAGTGCTCTGCGTATGGGTTCACCCTCTCTTTTCAAAACCTTGATGCAACTTTTTCTCATGTTCACGTACCTATGATAAACCATGACCCGAACAGGACAAGGAACAGACCACAAGAAATTCGTACCAAAAAGAGTACTGTTTACAAGTCTAATTTCGGATTATGATTTGTATCATTTTTGCTTTTATCTTGTAGCAAATACCTTCAAGGTATATGGCTTTAATCAATTTCATGGGTTCATATGCTTATGATAAACCATGACCCAAACAGGACGAGAAACAAACCGCAACTCATGAGTATTCCTTCATAAACCTTTAAGGACATGAGCTTCTTTCCTTTGCTAAAGGATGTGGACACAACTGTAAAATATCCAAGGTCTGCAAGCCAGTGTCCTGCCATAAACATCACTGCTGCAATTATGCCAATCTCAAGTCCTTGGAGTATAAGGGCACTTCCAGCTGCAAGCCACCATAACCAGAAATAAGGGTTTGATGCGGAAGTTACTACTCCTGCTAAAATAGGCTGTGATGTGGCTCTGTCATGTTCATGTATTGAACTTGCGGCATCTTTTGCGTTCTTAATAGTCAAGATCCCGAATGCAACAAGTGTGGCTCCTCCAAGAATAGATATTGCCATCATCGTGTTGTCACTGACTGCTGTAATGCCGTAGATTATCAATATACATACAAGAAACTCTAGTATAGCATGTCCAATGAACACCTCGGGACCTGCTAGCCAGCCTCTTTTCAGGGATGTATCGATGGTAACGAAAAGCATTGGTCCAGGTACAAGTGCCCCCGTCATTCCTACTACAAACCCGATTGTCAGCATTTCCAGTAGTTCGAACATAGTCTATACTGGTAAATCCGGTCAAATGTTAAAAAAGATTTGGAAAAAAGTATGTGTAACAAAGGAAGTGATGGTACAGTCTTCCTTTGTTTCGTCATTGTTTAAGTTCTTTAGAGGATGATCTCTATGTCAAGCTCTTCTGCAAGCTCTTTGTACCTGTTACGGATAGTGACTTCTGTCACACCTGCAACATCTGCGACCTCACGCTGTGTACGGCGTTCTCCACAAAGGATGGATGCAATGTAAATTGCAGCTGCTGCAACACCGGTTGGTCCACGGCCACTGGTAAGCTCTTTCTCGGAAGCCTGCCTGAGGATCTCAACACCTCTGGACTGTACTTCACCTTTAAGGTTAAGTCCTGAACAGAATCTTGGGACATAATCGATTGGTGAGGTTGGCATGAGTTTGAGGGACAGTTCCCTGGAAATGAAACGGTATGTTCTGCCAATCTCTTTCCTGCTTACCCTTGATACTTCTCCAATCTCGTCAAGTGTTCTTGGAACACTGCACTGGCGGCATGCTGCATACAAAGCTGCTGCGGCAACACCCTCAATGCTCCTTCCACGGATGAGGTTCTTATCAACTGCTTTCCTGTATACTACAGCAGCAGTTTCACGAACGGTCCTTGGAAGACCAAGAGCTGATGCCATACGGTCAAGTTCGGACAGTGCGAATGCAAGGTTCCTTTCCGTAGCATTGCTTACTCTTATCCTACGTTGCCATTTCCTCAGCCTGTAAAGCTGTGCCCTGTTCTTTGATGAAATGGATTTGCCGTATGAGTCACGGTTCCTCCAGTCTATCATGGTGGACAGGCCTTTGTCATGTATCGTGTAGGTCATCGGTGCACCCACACGGGAACGCTTCATCCTCTGATCGTGATCGAAAGCACGCCATTCCGGTCCTTCATCAACGAACTCTGCGTCAACCACAAGTCCACAGTCAGAACATACGAGTTCAGCTCTCTCGTAATCCTGTACAAGGTTGCGGCTTCCACACTCAGGACACTGGACCTTTGCTTTTTCAACATCTAAATTCTTATCTTTTTCTTTACGTGCCTTAATCATTGCACGGATTTTCTCCCTTTCGGAAGTATCGGAATATCGTACCCTTTCAACTTCGACCATTCACATCACCTTTTATTAACATTCAAGAAAATATATTTGATAAGTATATTCTCAGTCATCCACAGCTCTCAGCGTAAATACTTATAATCTACTTCAATACGTCATTGAACGTAAACGCGCTCATTTACAAGTTTTTCCAATCCGGTAGCTATAACTCTCTTATCAGGTTTCAGAGTAAAATAGGGCTGGTCAACTGGACCAAATATGCCGGAAACCTTTCCGATAGGCTTAATGGATTTATCAAGAACTAAAGAGTTAATTCTGGGTAACTCCTTCATCGACCCGGAAAACTTCTTTTCGTCGCCTCTAATAACGATTTCATTCTGCTTAGAAATATGCAGTATCTGACCTAATCTTTTCATGTGTGTTCTGTTACTGTATTTAGGTTTTGTACTATATGGTACGCTAATTCTATAAATACTTATCGTAAGCATTTTAATATTAGTTTTTTTCAGTACAAAAACATATCTATGTTTTTTCCGACTATGTCAGTCTTTCGCAGACCACAACCTTAAAGTTATAAAAGAACAATTGTGGCTCGACTTACAGTACTAAATGAATGTCCATCATATATTCTTATGCATGGAGGAAATTCGGTGGCAGATAATAAATTCGTATATTTTTTCGGAAACGAAGAAACTGAAGGTAAAAATAGTATGAAAGATCTGCTGGGTGGCAAAGGTGCCAACCTTGCAGAGATGGCCAATCTGGGAATCCCTGTTCCACCAGGATTCACCATAACAACTGAGGTTTGTTTACTTTATCTTGAAAAGGGGGTTTATCCAACCGAGGTTATTGACCAGATAAATAACGCAATCTTAAAACTCGAAAAGGTAACTGGCAAAAAGTTCGGAGACAATGAGAACCCTTTGCTTATTTCAGTAAGGTCCGGTGCACGGGTTTCTATGCCTGGCATGATGGACACTGTTCTAAACCTGGGGTTAAATGATAATACTGTAGCAGGTCTGGCAAAGAAGACCGGCAATGAAAGATTCGCTTATGACAGCTACCGCAGGTTCCTCACCATGTTCGGTGACGTTGTGCTTGATATTCAACATCACAAGTTCGAATCGGTTCTAAGTGAGAAAAAACAGAAGTTGGGTGTTGTTCTTGACACTGATCTCAATGCAGATGCCCTCAAGGAACTTGTTGAGACATTCAAGAGTATAATAAGGGATGAAACCGGCAAGGAGTTCCCTCAGGACCCACGCAAGCAGCTTCAGATGGCAATTGATGCCGTGTTCAATTCATGGAACAACCAGCGTGCGATCACTTACAGGCGCCTTAACCAGATTCCTGGAGAATGGGGTACAGCCGTA
>DAZF01000041.1 GCA_002507205.1 Methanolobus sp. UBA32
CACAATATATAGTTTTTGTTAAGCTAAACTGCCGTGTTGTTTTCGAGAATAGACGTAATTCATCCACCTGTTCCAGTTCGAAGAACTAGAACTCCCATTAAATCTTTGATTTTATGTGAGTTTGAAAACGGTGGTCTTCTTACTTCAACGTGATAAACATTTCAAAGGCTGATCTAATAATAGTGCATAGGAAAGTTATGATGCTCACATCCAAAACTGCCATACCCAAAACAGTCTCCGAGGAATGAATCAATGGATACAGATTATGACGCTTTTGTAATAGGTACGGGAGTTGCAGGCTCTTCACTTGCATACAAACTCAACAACTCCGGAATGAAAGTTGCTATAGCAGACAAAGACAGGTACGGAGGTATTTGTGCATTCCACGGATGCATTCCTAAAAAAATACTAAGCGGTGCTGCTGAGATAGTAGCTGCCAGCAACAGGATGAGTGACAAAGGAGTAAAATGCAATGATCATCTTGAATGGTCTTCACTCATTGAATTTAAGGATGAACTGGTGCATTCCTTAACAGGCCCTAAAGAAAACGCGTTCAAGAATGCAGGGATAGATACCTATCACGGCAAAGTGAGTTTCCATGACAGGAATACACTTGTGATAGGAGACAAGCTCATATCTGCAAAATATATCCTTGTAACTGTTGGAGCGACATCAAGGACCATCGATATACCCGGTGCAGGATTTCTTACGACCAGCGATGAGTTCCTTGACCTGAAAGCACTTCCAAAGAGGATAATTCTTGCAGGTGGTGGATATATTTCATTCGAATTTGCACACATAGCTGCCAGGGCAGGCGCAGATGTCACTATAATCCACAGAGGCAGGAATCTTCTCAAAACCTTTGATCAGGACCTTGTGAATATGCTGGCAGAAGCATCAGAAAAAGCAGGTATTAAAATCCTTACTGGTCAGGAACTTCTAAGAATAGAAAAGAAGAATGATTCTCTCGAACTTATTACCCATGACAGCAAAAAACAGGAAGAGATCATACATCAATGTGATATGATAGTACACGGCCTTGGAAGAGTTCCTGCCATAGATGGACTTGAACCTGAAAAAGGAGATGTGAAAATTGAGCATGGTGCCATTGCAGTCAATGAATATCTGCAAAGCGTATCGAATCCTTCAGTATATGCAGCAGGAGACTGCATCCTTCCCGGACCGGCACTTACCCCCACTGCAAGTCTTCAGGCAAATGTGATTGCATCCAATATACTGGAGGGAAATAAGCATACGACAGATTACACCAAAATTGCCTCTGCCGTATTTACCATACCCACACTCGCCTCGATAGGACTTATGGAAAAGGATGCCACCTACAAACATCGAGTCATATACAATGATATGAGTAATTTCTATTCTGCCAGGAAAACAAATCTTGGATATGCTGCTTCCAAGATCATTATCGAAAAGGATACCGGTAAAATTGTTGGAGCTCATGTTATAGGCCCTAATGCCGAAGATACGATCAATCTTTTTACCCTGGCCATAACCACAGGACTCACAGCAGAACAGGTAAGAGAAGCACTGTATGCATATCCTGCAAGCAGTTATGATGTAAAGTATATGCTCAAATGATCTCATCTTTGTTTTTGCAAATTCATTCAGTTGAAACATCAAAGGAACGAAGACGCAGAGAGAGTGCAAACACAAGATAAATAATAAGTGCGGATACGATGAAGGCGTTTCTTCCCATAAGTTCATAGATAAATCCGCCACCAATGAGTCCCAGAATACTGGCGATACTTACAAAACTGCCAGAGACTCCCTGAACAAGACCTTGATTATCTTTTCCTGCAAGCTTTGATAACATAGACTGTATTGAAGGCCACATGAAACCGTTGCCAACTGCAAAAAGTATGGCTGCCACATATGTAAGTAATGTACTGCCAAAAGCCAGAAGCAAAAAGTTGCTTCCAAGTATCAGACTACCTGAGATTATAAGGAATGGATCGGAGTATCTTTTGGAAACATATGTAAGCACAGGACCTTCAACTATGACAAGCATGATACTCAGGAAAGAAAAATAGAAACCCAGCTCTGCAATGCTCCACTGAAGGTCATTCGCTGCGTGTACAGGAAAAGCCGTATAGAATGTATTGAATCCAAGGAAGATGAGGAAGTATATCAGGAACATGTAAGGTATGTGCTTCAATTCCAGCACATCCCTGAACTTTTGCTTTTGTATTGGTGTGGTATCAGCACAACCACCTGGTTTATCAGAAGTTATTGATAACTCCGAAGGAAACTTGTCCTTTGGGACACACCTGCGTGATTCAGGAACATAGAGAGCTATCAATATAGTACCTGCCAGTGATATTAAAATAGCTGCAAGTACCGGGAGAGCTTCACCATATATTGTCACACTGAGAATACCGGCAAGTGCAGGCCCTACTATGAAACCAAGGTTTGTGGATACGGACATTTTGCCGAAATTCTTACTCCTATCCTTATCCTCGGTAATATCGGCAATGTAGGCATTTGAAACGGAAACGTTACCCCCGGTAAGTCCGTCAAATCCCCTTGCAATGAAAAGAAGGACGAGTGGAACCGTTATTAAGAAACTTCCCAATATCCCTGAACTCACAGGCATCAGCACAGTTACCGGCACAAAGAGAGCAATGAAGAAAATTATCCATGACAGGAGAGTACCTGCCTGGCTTAGAAAAAGAACCTTCTTTCTGCCGTAGATATCCGACCATCGTCCCAAAAGTGGAGAACCTATCAACTGGAAAATTGGATACATTGAGGACATGATACCGTATATCAGTGCATTGCCACCGAACCTTGCAACAAGAAAAATAAGGAAAGGAAGAACTAAACTAAGCCCCATTGTACCGATAAAATTCACAAGAAGAAGAGGATAGATCGATATCTCTTTTGTTCCTTTGTCAACCATTTTCTCAATAATTTTAGGGTGCAGCTAATATATGATGTTTTTGTGACACAGGAATATGCAAAAAATTAATCATGAAAAGGACCTTTACCTGTATCTATGAAAGAACTGTACCTTACTGACTGCTACATGAAAGAATTCGATGCAACTGTTGAGAGCGTTAAGGACGACAAATTTGTGGTGCTTGACAATACGGCATTCTACCCAAATTCCGGTGGCCAGCCCCATGACACAGGAATGTTAGTAAGAGAGGATGGAACTGAGTTCCCGGTGAGCTATGTTGCAAAATTCGAGAGTAACATCAGCCATGAAGTCACGACATCAGGATTGAAAGCAGGAGATAAAGTAAAGGGAATCATTGACTGGGACAGAAGGTACCTGTTCATGCAATACCACACAGCATGTCACATATTAAGTGCCATAATCCATAATGATACGGGAGCAAAGATATCAGGGAACCAGCTTGGGGAAGACAAGACACGTGTGGATTTCAATCTGGAGGATTTTGACCGGGACCAGATAAAATCCTATGAAGGCAAGGTCAATGAGATAATAGACCGCAAGATACCGGTGAGTATTGATATTATGCCAAGGGAAGAAGCGTTCAAGATCCCTTCTGTGATCAAACTTAAGGATGCATTCCCTCCTGAAATAGAGGATATAAGGGTTATCAGCATTCCAGATGTCGATACACAGGCCTGTGGCGGAACCCATATTGCCAACACCGGAGACATACCCCATATTGAGATCATAAAAGCAGAGAACAAGGGAAAGAACAACAGGAGAGTATATTTCAAATTCAGGGAAAACTAAGGGAATTTAATTTTTCCTAATCGTGAATATCAGAATTATACAGAGGAATGGAAACATGGACAACTGTGCCAACTCCTTCCTCACTTTCAACTTCAATTGTTCCGGAATGCAGTTCCACTATGTTTTTCGCAAGATAGAGGCCCAGTCCGTTTCCCCCGTGCATACGGGTGGCTGAACCATCCACCTGATAGAAACGGTCAAATATTCTGTCCATGCAAATTTTGGGAATACCCGTCCCATGATCACTAATGTCCACATAAATGCTAGTATCATCTTCATTAATAGAAACAGATACTACGGAGCCCCTGGAAGAGAATTTTATCGCATTGTCCAGAAGATAGACAAAAAGATATTTAAGAAATTCGCAGTTACCATATACCAGATTCATATCAAATGAATAATCTGTGTTTAACTGGATCTTCTTATCCTCTATTCTCGTAGAGAGGGTGCTTATAGCATTGTCAAGCACGTCCTTGAGATGAATGGGTGACAATACATGGTATTTTTCAAAATAAAGGGAGTTCATGTTGAGCAGGGATTCTATTAACTGCTCCAGGCGTTCTGAATTCGAAACAACTATTTTCATACATTGTCTTTGTTTTTCATCAAGCTCACCAAGGAGACCGTCGTAAATAGCCTCACTATACCCCTTAATAGAGATAAGAGGTGTTTTGAGCTCATGGGTGATATTAGCTACAAATTCATCTTTCATCCGGTCAAGGGATTTGAGCTCTTCATAGGCTTTCCGTGTTTCATCCACAAGACGGATGTTCTCTACAGCTATGCCAACCTGATGACCCACATTGCCGAGTATGTCAAGGTCAGTGTTTGAGATATTGGTCCCATGACCCGGGAACAACAATACAATACCAACAAGATCCTCTCTGGAAATAACAGGAATGAAAACAAGCCTTCCGACATTTTCATTCATGACGATCTTTTTCAAGCTACCTGAAATATTAGTTAATTCGTCTGTATCCCAGGTGTTTTTTATATCAGGCACTATCCGGAACAGAGGATCATCGAAGCTGATACAGTTTATTTCATTTTTCAGTTCATCTTTGATCCCATTTGACGAGCAAATCCTGAAATTTTTGTCGTGAGAAGAGAAAAGGCAAACTATGCCCGAATTACAGCCTGCATAAGAAAGTATTTCCATAAGAATATCATCCAGAAAATCCTGCATTTCCAGCGAACTTGCAGCAATCAGAGCCGTAGACTGTAGTATGAGAAGGTTGCGATTCTTTCTTTGAAGGTCTTCTTCGACAAGTGATAGGTCAGTGATATCCTGGGTGGTTCCCTGAAAAAGCACCTGTCTACCTTCACTATCCCAGGTTACTTCACCAAGGGAATGAAGAATGCAAGCTGAGCCGTTCTTCTTTATTACCCTGGTTTTTACATCAAATTTATACCCGGGTATTGAAAGCGCTTTGTCCACACATGAATGGAATAAACTCCGGTCATTGGGATGTATGAGGCCGGGATAGATTTCCTTGTTAATTGGTATTTCGTCTGGTAAAAATCCCATGATACGATACATTTCCTCTGACCAGAAATGTTTTTTAGTACGCAGATCAATCTCCCAGCTTCCCGTGTGGGATATTTCCTGTGCCCTTGCAAGCCTTTCTTTGTGTTTTAGAACCGATTCTTCAGCTTTCTTTCTTTCTATGCTGTCTACAAAGATGTCGCCAACTACCCTCATCAATTTAATGTAATTTGCTGACCAGACTTTTTTCTTGCTGAAGGAATCAAATCCCATAAAACCAAGCAACCGACCATTGGATTGAAGTGGAATGGAAAGTACAGATGTGATACCTGCTTTTTGCAAAGCATCTTTTTCTTTAATTGCTTCAGATGGCAATTTTGATACATCTGATATGTGGACTATCTCGGGATTTTGTAGCTTTTCCATCCACCATGGAAAATGCCTGGCAGAGACATAATGTATATTAGTATCATCTACATGCTCTGCATTCCACTTGTAGATAGTATCATTTTCGCCCCGGTAATTAGAAAAAAGTATTAAATAGCTACGATCAGCATCTGAGAATTCAGCTATCTTTTTAAGAGAAAGACGTATACCCTCATCGATATGATATGATTTTTTCCCAATGAAATTAGAGGAGATCTCTGCAACAATATTCTCAAATTTTAACTGAGAAAGTAGTTCACTCTCTGCACATTCGCACTTTTGCGCCATTTTAGAAACGGTCATGCCAAATAAAAGGAAAGTGATGGCAACAAATGACCTGAAATAGAGGTGGTGAATAAATTCCTTTTCTGCTATATAAGCTGGTAATACGTTTGCAGTAAATAATAGTTCCACCAGATAAGCATCGGCTAGCAAGAATACAAGACAAAATGATATTGACAACAATAATATTTTTACGTCTTTTTTCATATCCAACCCTGCTATGAAAAGAAAACATCATTTTGGCATTTTAAATGCCAGAATTTGTTTTTACTGCTATTTAAAGCTAATATAGAGGCATTTATAAATATGTTCCTATTTATTCCTGTAAAAAGCCAAAATAAATTTGGACTTAAATTCAGTGATAGTATGTATTTAAGACGGTAAAGAGACAAGTATATGTAAAATGGCGCATTTTCAAAATAGATTAAAATAGCTTGAAAAGAACTAGGGAAGCACAGGACTATATGTGGAAAAAGATATAATTCCATTAGTCCTTAAACCTATAGAATCAAAATACGCAATTATCTATATTGCATTTATCTGCGGAGACATACAAAATGAAAGTACTAGTTAGTGATCCATTATCAGAACAGGGATTAACAATACTCCAACAGCATTTCACAGTTGATGTCCTTACCGGACTTTCCGAAGAGGAACTCGTTGAGAAGATACCGGAATATGACGCGCTTGTCATCAGAAGTGGAACACAGGTTACAAGAAAGGTCATAGAGGCAGCCGACAAGCTGAAGATAGTCGGCAGGGCAGGAGTCGGAGTCGATAATGTAGATGTAGAGGCAGCTACGGAAAAGGGAATAATAGTTGTCAATGCACCTGAAGGAAATATGCTCTCCGCAGCAGAGCACACTATTGCAATGATGATGGCTCTGGCAAGAAATGTGGCACAGGCCAATGAGTCACTCAAATCCAAAAAATGGGAACGCAGCAAGTTCATGGGTGTAGAGGTCAATGGAAAGACCCTTGGTGTTATCGGACTGGGGCGCATTGGAGCAGAAGTCGCAAAAAGGGCACAGGGACTTAACATGAATATCCTGGCATACGATCCTTTTGTTTCAGAGGAGAGGGCAAAGGAGATGGGCGTAACTATGATGTCCGTACAGGAGATCGTGAAACTGGCTGACTTCATCACTGTCCATACACCACTCACTAAAGAGACAAGGAACATAATCGATGCTGAAGAGTTCGCCTTGATGAAAAGCAATGCAAGGATCATCAATTGTGCACGTGGCGGGATCATCAATGAGGAAGCACTTGCAGATGCATTGAACAGTAATAAAATAGCAGGTGCCGCAATTGATGTATTTGTGAATGAGCCACCTTTTGACAGTCCCCTTATTGATTGCAAGACCCTGATAGCCACTCCGCATCTTGGTGCTTCTACCGAGGAAGCGCAGATAAATGTAGCTGTTTCTGTCGCCGAAGAAGTAGTCTCCGTGCTTAATGGCGGAACTGCAAAAAGTGCTATCAATATACCATCCGTCAAGCCAGAGATCATGACCATGCTTGCACCTTATATCCAGCTTGCTGAAACAATGAGCAACGCATGTGCACAGCTTCTTGGGAAGAACTATGAAAAGATCGAGATCTCATACAACGGCGATATTGCACAGAAGGACACAAGACCTGTTACTGTTGCCGCACTGAAAGGTATGCTTCAGGTTGCACTCGGCTCAGCCGTCAACTACGTTAATGCAGGCTCCCTTGCAAAATCAAGAAAGGTAGGAGTTGTTGAAAGTAAGTCCGAGACCACAGAAGAATTCAGTTCAACAATAAAAGTTGAAATAACAATGGGTGAAGAGAAGGCATCAATCGTAGGTACAGTCATTGGTGGCAAAGGAAAGGTCATCAAGATCGACGGGGAACATGTCGATATGATACCATCCGGATATATGATAGTAGCAAAACACATCAACAAACCTAACGTGATCGGACCTTGTTGCATATTGCTTGGAAAGAACAACATCAACATATCAGGAATGCAGGTAGGAAGAGCTGAAATTGGCGGAACTACCATAATGGCACTCAATGTAGATTCAGAAGTACCTGAGGAAATACTGAAAGAGATGAGATCGGTTGAAGGCATTATCGATGCCAAGCTCATCAAATTTTAAGTATCAGATAGCAGATATTTTGTAAAAAGATAAAGGATGGCAGCAGTTCAATGATGCGAAAACGCATATATCATAAGTTTTCCCACAGGACGGTGGAGTTTGAACAAAAGTACCGCTACCATTCAGACCTTCCTTTTTTTGTGAAAGTGATGGCAAACATGGACGGAAAATTCGGCATGTTTGTCACTGAATCTGTTACCCAGCGAGGACATCGCATACAGGCAAAAAGAGAGATTGCTGTGGAAGTAGTATCCAATGGCATTGATTTTTCCCCACTGAACTATGATAATGTAGATGATGTGCTGGATACCATTGAAAAAGAAGGAATCATGGATTTCAGAGTACATTTAAGATATAGTTATCTTGACGGGAAATATAATCGTGTGCCATTCAGAGGAGACATATATATTGTAAGGGCCATCCTCGAACATGAATTACTTGTCCTCCAGATCAACCACATAGACGGGCCGAAGAGAACAGAATGCGGTCGTGTTGCCGACACCATCATTGATGAACTTCGCAGAGGTTCATGATGGACGAGTTGATGCTTGTAGCTGCAACACCGTTCAAAAGAAATAACAAGAATTCACTTTCCATCAAGGATTTTGAATTCGTACTCTCTTTTGATCTTAAGTGGATGGCACCCGATGTTGCGTCAAAGGTGAGAGACAGGGCCATAGGCGCCCACTTATTGAAATTTAGCGGGGCAGAGTTAGTTCCCAATTTTGATATAAGTAAGATAGAGATACCACATGGTTTCAAGCCTTCTGAATCAATTTTTAAAGAAAGATCGACCATTGAGGACATAATAGCCATGATTGTCGCAAACTGCGGGAAGAATGCGAGGGATACAACTGCACTGATCAATAAGAAACAGGAACAATTCGATGATCTTGTAGATATTGAAGTGGCTGGCCTGCTAACTGCAAAAGATCTGGGTTGTGACATAGACCCAATATACGACAAAGTGTACTGCAAGGTTTTCAGTAAAGACGAAAATACCACATAATCTTTATGTACTATTAATGTTATTCAACAGCAGTCTGATTCTACAGACAACTCATGTTCTTACTTAATTGACACCTTACGGATGTTCGAACGCATATAATGCGTGAGTGAGACATACTCTTGCGGAGGAACAATATGAGCAAGACTACACAAGTCAAAATCGAAAGAAAGACAAACCCTCGTACTCCTGTGCTTATTGCAGCACTGAAAGAAGGGTCACGTCAGAACGAAGCTGCTATCTGGAGAGATGTGGCAAAGAGGTTAGAAAAGCCTGGAAGGAATTACGCACAGGTAAACCTCAGTAAGATCAACAGGTATGCAAAGGACGGAGAAACAGTCCTTATTGCAGGCAAAGTACTTGGTGCAGGACTCCTTGATAAGGCAGTCACTGTTGCAGCATACAATTTTAGTATAACTGCAATAGAAAAGATCACCAGTCTTGGCGGCAAATGCCTGACAATTGAACAGATATTGGAAGAGAACCCGAAGGGATCTGGAATTAAGATCTTACAGTAGGTGAAGAAGATGACAATTATCGATGCAGACGGACTCATTATGGGTAGGCTTGCAAGCACTGTGGCAAAGAAATTGCTTGCTGGTGAGGAAATTGATATCATCAATGCTGAAAAAGCAGTTATTTCCGGTTCAAAATACACCACTTTAAGAGAGTACGACGAGACTCTGAGAAGAGGTAAACCGGAGTTCGGACCATACTTCCCCAAGAGACCGGACAGAATCCTTAAAAGAACCATCAGAGGAATGATCCCTTACAAACGTGCAAGAGGTAAAGATGCAATGGGTCGCCTGAAGGTGTACGTAGGTGTTCCAATGGAACTCAAGGACAAGGAAAGTATACAGATTGTTGAGGCAAGCATGGACCGCCTGAGCTCAAACAAATATCTCAGACTTGGCGATGTCAGTACAAAACTGGGTGCTAAATTCTAATAAGGAGGAAGATTATAATGTCCATTAAAGTAATAACCTCATCAGGTAAGAAGAAGACAGCTATTGCACGTGCAACTGTGAAGAAGGGAAATGGAAAAGTGCGCATAAACAAAAAGCCACTGGAAATATACACCCCTGATTTTGCAAAGTTCAAAATATATGAAGCAGTTATGCTTGCAGGCGAAGTTATTGAAGGAATTGACGTAGATGTTGTTGTCAGCGGTGGCGGAATCATCGGCCAGGCAAGTGCTGTAAGAACTGCAATTGCCAGAGGCATTGTAGACTGGACCAATGACACAAACCTCAGGGACGCATACATGGCATACGACCGTAACCTCCTGGTAAACGACTCCAGGCAGAAGGAAACCAAGAAGTTTGGTGGACCAGGTGCACGTGCCAAATATCAGAAATCATACAGGTAGGCAATAGAATATGTTACCAGTTCGATGTTTCAGCTGTGGAAAGGTAGTCTCAAATTGCTGGGAAGAGTACAAACAGCGTGTAGATGAAGGGGAAGACCCTGCAGCAGTGCTCAATGACCTTGGCGTCACACGATATTGCTGTCGCAGGATGATCCTTTCACATGTCGAGCTAGTAGATACGCTTGCCCCATACCAGTAAGGGGACCGTAGGGTAGCCTGGACCATCCTCCGGCGTTCGGGACATATGTATTTACTATGCGAAACACGCCGGGACCTGAGTTCGAATCTCAGCGGTCCCATGGCACCTTACAGGAAACTGCTGTTCAGGACAAATATACGACCACGTTCGGAGGGATTCCGAATAAAATTATTTATAATAACTATCATTAACCCCATTAATGGCTATCCATACAGGAATACTTTTGTAAGCAATAGGAGTAGCTGTCGATAAATGGACTATTGATATTTTCAATATAATTTTGATAAGGTGATCTATTGACTACAGAACACTATACCAGGTATGAAAAGGCAAGAATTGTTGGTGCAAGGGCACTACAAATTTCAATGGGAGCTCCAGTTCTTATAGATGATCCAAGCATGAACTCACTGTTCCTTGCTAAGAGAGAGTTTGAACTAGGCGTTACCCCGATTACCGTTAAACGAAATATTTGATAATCAGGTGATTTTATGGATTCAACAGAGGAAACTATAATCAATGAAGTAACAGAGGATGTTAGCGAAGAAGCAAAAACCACATCCCTTGTCCCAATANNCCCAATAGATGAATATCTTGCAGCTGGCGTACACATAGGTACACAGCAGAAGACAGAGAACATGATGAAATTCGTCTACCGTGTCAGGACAGACGGTCTTTATGTACTCGATATTCAGGCAACCGATGAGAGAATAAAGCTCGCAGCCGGATTCCTTGCAAAGTATGACCCACAGAGAGTTCTTGTAGTATCTGCAAGACAGTATGGTCAATTCCCTGCAAAGATGTTCGCAAAAGCTATCGGCGCTAAGTCAATGGTCGGAAGGTTCATCCCAGGAATACTCACAAATCCTAAGATCGAGAATTTCTACGAACCAGATGTAGTAATCGTTACCGACCCAACCGGCGATGCACAGGTCATCAAGGAAACCGTAAACATCGGCATACCTGTTGTTGCACTCTGTGACACGAACAACATGACATCAAACGTAGACCTTGTTATCCCAACCAACAACAAAGGAAGAAAAGCACTTTCCCTTGTCTACTGGTTACTTGCAAGAGAGATAGCAAAGGCCAACGATTCAGTGTTCACTTACGAACTTGAAGACTTTGAAGCAGGTGTCTGAGCCGACAACCCAGTGTGGAGCATACTACACATATATTAAAAACCCTTATTAAAATATGGGGTGATTAGTAGTATGAGACAGACAACAGTTGCTGGTCAGTTCTATCCGCTAAATCCAAAAAGTCTTAAGAAGGAACTTAGCAGGTGCTTTAAGGATCTGGTTATTTCAGAAAAGCCAATCCTTGGTGCTGTCGTACCTCATGCCGGATACATATATTCTGGCCAGGTGGCAGCACACGCATATGCCCAATTACCCAGGGCAGATACCTACGTCCTGTTTGGACCAAACCATACAGGATATGGATCTGCCGTGGCAATGTCCCAGGATACCTGGACAACTCCACTGGGAGTTGTTGAAACAGACAGGGAAATTGGAAAGCTACTTGCAGGAACTATCATAGACTTTGACGAGCTTGCGCACCATTTTGAACATTCCATTGAAGTGCAGATACCTTTTTTGCAGCACAGATTCGGCAGTGATTTCAAGATACTCCCTATTTGCATGGGACTTCAGGATGAAGAAACCGCAATTGAAGTAGGGAAGGAACTTGCAAGAGCAGTTGAGGCTTCCGGAAAGAAAGTAGTGTTCATCGCATCAAGTGATTTCACACACTACCAGTCTGCCACGGTTGCCAGCGATAACGATCATTATCTCATCGAGCCAATCCTTGAGATGGATATTCCCGAATTCTACAGACGAAGAGAAGAAAGGAATATTTCAGCATGTGGATTTGGTCCGATCGCAGCAATGTTATCAGCTACAATGGAATTTGGTGCTAAGAACGTCTCACTGCTGAAATATGCAACCAGCGGAGATGTAACCGGGGACATCTCAGGTGTTGTCGGATACGCGGCAATAATCCTGGAATAAACAACAATATCAAAGGACAATCTATGATCACATGTTCTGCACCCGGAAAAGTTTACCTTTTTGGTGAGCATGCGGTAGTGTACGGAGAAAGCGCCATCTGTTGTGCAGTAGAACTTCGTACGAAAGTTCATGTCAATAAAGCCAATGACGTAATCATAGAATCAGTCCTTGGCACTACAGGACTGGATTTTGAAATTCATCCTTATGTGTCCCATGTCATTGAAAAAATGCGCCAGTTCACGGATATAGAAGGAGTGACCATCCAGATAGAATCCGAACTCCCCGTAGGTTCCGGACTCGGATCTTCAGCTGCAGTTACCATTGCAACTATTCAGGCATTGAACCTCTTATATGAATGCGGTCTTTCTCTTGAAGACATAGCAAAGACCGGACATGAGATTGAAAAAATGGTGCAGGGAAACGCAAGTCCGACAGACACATATGTGAGCACAATGGGCGGTGTTGTAATGATACCACAAAGAAAGAAGCTCCAGCTTCTTAAATGTCCAATTATCATAGGCAACACGAACAAATTCTCCTCTACAAAAGAACTGGTAGGAAATGTTGCAAAACTTCGCAGTGAATTCCCTTCTATTATAGACCCCATACTTGCCAATATTGGCCAGATGTCCATACTTGCTGAGAAATATGTCAACGAGAATGACTACAGAACCATTGGCAGGTTAATGAATGTGAACCAGGGACTTCTCGATTCCATAGGTGTCGGAAGTGCAGAACTTTCAGCCCTTGTCTATGCAGCACGTTACAGTGGTGCCATAAGCGCTAAAATAACAGGCGCCGGAGGCGGTGGATGTATGGTTGCACTTGCAGAGAATGACAATGTAATGACCATTGCCAGTGCCATCGAAAAGGCTGGCGGAGAAGCCATTATTACAATAAATACGGAAGAAGGCGTACGACTGGAGTCATTAAATGGATAAAAATAACATCACCATCCTGAAGATCGGAGGCAGTGTCATAACCGATAAAAGTGCGGATGACGGTGCTGCAAGATTGGATGAAATTGAGCGTATTGCCAGTGAAATTACAGGTTTTGACGGTAAACTTATCATAGTACATGGAGCCGGTTCATTCGGCCATCCACAGGTCAAACGCTTTGGTCTGACAGGTAAATTCGATCACACAGGATCAATAATAACACACATGTCCGTAAGGAAACTCAACACGATGGTTGTTGAAGCCCTGAACTCTGCCGGAGTGAACGCATTACCAGTACACCCAATGGCATGTGCTGTATCCAATAACAGCCGGATCGAAAGCATGTTCCTTGAACAAATCGAGAAAATGCTTGAGAACGATTTTGTCCCTGTTTTGCATGGGGACATGGTAATGGACAGTGAACTTGGAACTTCAGTCCTTTCCGGAGACCAGATAGTCCCATATCTGGCAATACAGATGAATGCATCGAGGATTGGTATTGGAAGTGCTGAAGAAGGCGTGCTTGATAATGAAGGTGAAGTGATACCTACTATCAGCAATGAAAACTTCGAGAAAATAAAAGAGTACCTGGGTGGGTCCGCCAATACTGATGTTACAGGCGGCATGCTGGGAAAAGTACTTGAGCTTTTAAAACTTAGTGAGCAGTCAAGCAGTACTTCTTATATATTCAATGCAGGCAATTCAGGAAACATATCAGATTTCCTGAAAGGAAAGAATATAGGCACCGCAATATCTGGTGTCGAAATATAGATCTTAAGGTATTATTATGAGCACTTCCAGGAGAAAGATAGAGCATCTAGAGTTATGCGCTGCAAGCCCGGTAGAATCGAGGAAAGTAGGACCAGGATTCAAAGACGTGATGCTGGTACACAGGGCTTTGCCAGAGATGGATATGGATAATATAGACCTATCTGTCAATTTTCTGGAAAAGAACATGAATGCACCTTTCATGATAGCATCCATTACAGGTGGGCATCCTGATACAACACCAGTCAATGCTGCACTTGCAGAAGCTGCAGAAGAACTTGGGATTGGAATTGGTGTCGGAAGCCAGAGAGCAGCCATAGAAGACCCTTCACAGGAAGAGTCCTTCAGTGTTGTCAGAGATAAAGCACCCAGTGCTTTTGTATATGGGAACATTGGTGCTGCACAAATAAGAGAATATGGCGTTGAAGGAGTCGAAAAGATCATTGAAATGATCGATGCAGATGCCATTGCAGTTCACCTGAACTTCCTGCAGGAAGCAATACAGCCGGAAGGAGATAGAGATGCTTCCGGAGCATTGGAAGTGATTAAAGACATCTGCTCCCTTGCAGTACCCGTAATTATTAAAGAAACAGGTGCAGGCATCTCACATGAAGATGCATTACTCCTTAAAGATGCAGGAGTCTCTGCTATAGATGTAGGCGGCGTGGGAGGAACCAGCTGGTCCGGTGTGGAAGTATATCGCGCCAGAGAGAGAAAGGATAACGAATCAGAATTACTTGGAGAGCTATTCTGGGATTTCGGCATACCTACAGTACCAAGTATAGTAGAATGCAGTGTATTTTTACCTGTTATTGCAACCGGTGGACTTAGAACAGGATTAGATATTGCAAAATCGATAGCTTTAGGAGCATCCGTTGCAAGCGCTGCACTTCCTTTTGTTGAGCCGGCCCTTAAAGGAAAAGATGAGGTAATAAGCAGCATTCAGAATATGCTGAATGAACTGAAGGTAGCAATGTTCCTTTGTGGCTGCAAAAATGTGAAAGACCTGCATCTGGCACCTACCGTAATCAGTGGCTGGACAAGAGAATATCTTGAACTGCGCGGCTTTAATGTGAGAGACCTTGCACTTCGTTCAAAGAATACTGATTTCCAGAGAGTTTAACATTCATCCAGTAAGGGAATATTTAAATAAAGCACATACTATAATTAGAGAGTAATATACATGACAGAAATAGGAATTATTGCAGTTGGCGGCTATAATGAAATGGGCCGCAATATGACTGCTATCAGAATCAATGATGACATAATCATTGTTGATATGGGCCTCCGGCTGGACAGAGTTCAGATACATGAGGACGTAGAGATCGACAAGATGCATTCACTTGAACTTATCGAAATGGGAGCGATCCCCGATGACACTATTATGAAAGAGGTTAATGGAAATGTGCGTGCAATCGTTTGTACACACGGCCATCTTGACCACATTGGTGCAATATCAAAGCTTGCACACAGATATACAGCCCCCATAATAGGAACTCCTTATACAACAGCCCTCATTAAGCATCAAATTGAGTCTGAGAGAAAATTCGGAGTAAAGAACAACATCGTGTCAATGAATGCCGGCGGAACAATGGAGATCACAAAGGACATTTCCATCGAGTTCGTCAATACCCAGCACAGTATAATTGATACTATCTTCCTTGTTATTCATACAGTGAGTGGTTCTATTGTCTATGCATGTGACTTTAAGCTTGACAGGACACCCACACTTGGAGAGGCACCGGACTTTAACAGGCTTAAGCAGCTTGGTGAAGAAGGAGTCATTGCACTGATCACCGAAAGTACGAACTCCGGACGTAACGGAAAAGCTCCTTCTGAAATGATAGCACACTCAATGTTAAGGGATGTACTGCTTGAGACAGAAGAGTCAGATGTAGGTATGATCGTGACAACCTTTGCATCACACGTAGCCCGTATGAACTCTATTGTCAAGTTCGCAGAAGAGATGGGAAGGATTCCTGTACTCATGGGAAGATCCATGGAGAGGTACATTGCGACCGCTCACCAGATGGGATACATCGACCTTCCGGATTCAGTAGAGATCTACGGTAACCGAAGAGAGATTGACAAAGCACTGGCAAAGATCATGGAAGGCGGCAAGGACAAGTACTTGCCAGTAGTCACAGGCCACCAGGGAGAACCAGGTGCAGTGCTTGGAAGGATCGCAAACGGAGAGACACCTTTCAAAATAGACAAAGGTGACAGGATCATATTCTCTGCAAACATCATACCAAATCCGATGACGCAGGCAAACCGTTATTCACTTGAGACAAAATTGAAGATGCGTGGAGCCAGGATATATGATAACGTCCATGTTTCGGGACATGCATACCGTGAAGACCACTGGGAACTTCTGAGGATGCTCAAACCTGAACATGTGATACCTGCACACGGCACCATACAGATGCACAGTGAGTACATACAGATGGCAGAAGATGCAGGGTACATACTTGGAGACACTCTTCACCTCCTGAGGAATGGAGAAGAACTCTACATTGATGAAGAGTAATTGATATAGATAGGGATGTTTATGGATTTGATCGAGGAGATTAAAAAACGTTCATTACATGTCGACAAGGGGATCGAGGAATACCTCCCCATCGACAAACCATATGAGCTTTACAAGGCAGCCAGATACCTTCCTGATGCAGGAGGTAAAAGGCTTCGTCCGGCAACAGTAATTCTTGCAGCAGAAGCTGTAGGTTCTGACCTTGAAACTGTTCTTCCAGCCGCAGTAGCTGTGGAGCTTGTTCATAATTTCACACTTGTCCATGACGATATAATGGACAGGGATGACATACGCCGCGGAATGCCTGCGGTCCATGTCAAATGGGGAGAAGCAGGAGCCATCCTTGCCGGTGATACCCTTTACTCAAAGGCTTTTGAGATACTTACACATGCATCAGGAAAACCGGAGCGTATCCTGAAATGTATTGACATACTTTCCAAGACATGCAGAGATATCTGTGAAGGCCAGTGGATGGATGTGGAGTTTGAGAGTCGCACAGACGTTACAAAGGAAGAATATCTCGAAATGATAGAGAAGAAAACCGGTGTACTCTATGCTGCTTCCATGGAAATCGGCGCAATTCTTGGCGGTGCATCTAAAGAAGTCGCTGATGCGTTCTACGAGTGTGGAAGGCTGATAGGCATCGCTTTCCAGATATACGATGATGTCATTGACATGACAACTCCCGCAGAAGCACTTGGAAAGGTCAGAGGCAGTGACCTTATGGAAGGCAAGAAGACACTCATAGCCATACACGCCCTGAACAATGGTGTGGAGCTTAAGATCTTCGGAAAGGGAGAAGCTACAACAGAAGAGATCAATGCAGCAGTTCACCAGCTCGAGGAAGCAGGATCCATTGATTATGTNNAGTATTGAAAAATCAGGAGTTATCCTGTTTTTCAATTACTGCCTGTGCTGCGGAAAGTCTTGCTATTGGTACACGGAAAGGAGAGCAACTCACATAGTTCAGTCCGATGTTGTATCCGAACTTCACAGAGCTTGGTTCTCCACCATGTTCGCCACATATCCCTATCTTAAGATCCGGTCTTGTGGAACGTCCCTTTTCAATACCTATCCTGACAAGCTCGCCAACGCCTTCCTGATCCAGGACTGCGAACGGATCGTTTGCAAGTATGGAATTCTCGATATAGAATGGAAGGAACTTACCTGCATCATCCCTGCTGAAACCAAATGTTGTCTGTGTAAGATCATTAGTTCCAAATGAGAAGAACTCTGCTTCCTTTGCAATCTGGTCTGCGGTCAGAGCAGCCCTTGGAAGTTCGATCATCGTACCTACAAGGTAATCCAGTTTAACGCCATTTTCGGCCATCACTGATTCTGCAACCTCAACAAGATCCTTCTTGGCAGAACCGAGTTCATTGACGTGAGATACCAGAGGAATCATTATTTCAGGAACAATGTCCATTCCACCTGATTTAAGTTCACATGCCGCTTCGATTATAGCCTGGACCTGCATCTTATAGATTTCAGGGTATGTGATACCAAGACGGCAACCGCGGTGACCGAGCATCGGGTTGGTCTCTACCATGGAATCAACACGCTCCATCAGCCTTTTGATATCTTCCATGTCTTTGGAACTGCCACCTTCCGCCTCAAGTGCCCTTAATTTATCTGCGAGCTCTTCGTGCTTCGGAAGGAACTCGTGTAAAGGAGGATCAAGAAGACGGATAGTTACAGGGTAACCCTCCATTGCCTTGAAGATTCCTATGAAATCTTCTTTCTGCATTGGAAGAAGTTTATCGAGTGCTGCTTTCCTTACATTGGTATCTTCTGCCAGGATCATATCCCTAACTGCAGGAATACGGTCCTCACCGAAGAACATGTGTTCGGTTCTGCAAAGACCGATGCCTTCTGCACCAAATTCCCTGGCAACTTTAGCATCATGCGGTGTGTCTGCGTTTGTCCTGACACCCATTTCCCTTACTTCATCTGCCCAGGAAAGGAGTATATCGAGTTCACCGCTTACAGTCGGTGTGGTTAGACCAACTTCACCAATAATGAGAGCACCAGTGGTTCCGTCCAGAGTAACATAATCACCTTCATTCACAGTAACATCACAGACTGTGAATGTTGAACTGCTAAGATCAATACTGACTGCGCCACATCCGGCAACACATGGTTTGCCCATTCCTCTTGCAACTACGGCTGCATGAGATGTCATACCCCCTCTTACAGTGAGGATTCCCTGTGCAGCATCCATACCCCCTATATCCTCAGGAGATGTCTCTGTGCGGACAAGAATGACCTTTTCATTGTTCTTTGCCATTTCCTCCGCATGTTCTGCGGTGAAAACAACTTTACCGACAGCAGCACCAGGAGATGCAGGAAGACCTGTGGCAAGAACTTCATATTCGGCTTGAGAATCAATTGTTGGATGTAAAAGACGATCGATTTGTTCAGGAGAGACACGCATAAGGGCTGTTCGTTTGTCAATGAGTCCTTCATTGACCATGTCAACAGCAATTTTCAGTGCAGCAGCAGCAGTTCGTTTACCTGCTCTTGTTTGAAGCATGAATAATTTGCCCTCTTCAATGGTAAACTCGATGTCCTGCATATCACTGAAGTGATTTTCCAGTTTCTTATAGATCTCTTCAAGTTTTGCATAAGATTCAGGCATTGTATTTTCAAGGGTCACTATTGGCTCAGGTGTCCTGATACCTGCAACAACATCCTCACCCTG
>DAZF01000038.1 GCA_002507205.1 Methanolobus sp. UBA32
AGGACAGAATACCTGAAAGTCCTCAAAGCCGGTTATGTAGAGCAGTTCATGGAGGCAGGGGCCATTGTGGAGGCTCCGTGCTGTGGTCCATGTATGGGCGGCTCTTTTGGACTGCTAGGCGATGGCGAGGTAGGGCTTGCAACATCCAACCGTAACTTCAAGGGACGTGAAGGAAGCCCACAGTCATTCGTGTACCTGAGTTCCCCTGCAACAGCAGCAGCATCCGCACTCACTGGAGAGATAACAGATCCGAGGAAGATCTGATATCTCCTTTTTTTGCAGTGCAAGACCAAAAAAGATATATTACACAAATTTATATGATACTCCAGACGTTGGTATAACCAACACTATCCCGTCATATTGTGTGTGGATTACAACCAACGTCACTCAGACTTCTTTTCAATATTCTGACTTCAATAATGGATTTGCACCATAAAGGTGTAATAGGATTACCCTATATGAGAAAAGGATAAATCATGCCAGATACTGACCTCTCAATACTTGACGAACTGTACGGGATCATAAAAGACAGGAAAGACAATCCTCTTGAAAACTCATATGTATGCTCTTTACTCAATCACAGGAAAGGTATTGACAAAATACTGGAAAAAGTAGGGGAAGAGTCAATTGAAACCATACTTGCCGTGAAAAGCGGAAAAAGAGAGGAGATCATATACGAATCATCCGATCTTCTTTTCCACCTTATGGTAATGTTTGTGGCCGAGGGAATAACCCTTGAAGAGATTACCACTGAACTTAAGAAAAGAAGAAAATAGTTTTAATATACAAGTTCGTGGAAAACATCCTTTTTGGACAGGATTCCTTTTGGCTCGCCATCAAATGAAACCAGCAAAAAACCGATGTTTTGCTCGTCAAAGACCTTTACAACATCATAAAGGGAAGTTTCCGAATCCACTGTTATAAGGTCACGGGTCATTATGTCCTTGACTTTAGCAGTCATTTTTCCACTTGCTACAGCATCACCTATATCCGTGAAAGTGACAACACCAAGTATCTCACCGTTGTCAATTACAGGTGCCCCATGTATGCTGTGGTCTACAAATAAACGTGCCGTTTCCTGAATTGAAGCATTTCCACCGATAGATATCATATTCAATCGGGCGTAGTTCTTCACAGGTTTCTTTGGCAGGGATATCATCTCATTTATAGAGAAGACCAGTGTGTTCTGAGTATCATCCCGTCCCACGATCTCACCGCGGACCACTAATTTGTTCACAGGGGTCGGACCCATCTGTACAAGGTCACCCTGTTCAAAGCCCTTGATGTTACCAAGAACCTTGATCATACCATGACAAAGATCAGGATGTCTCACTGTAGTAAAACTAATCTCAGCTACTGTTGCCCCTTCAACAAGGGTATCATTCCTGTAGATAGGAACTGCTGCCTCATGATCCATTGCAGTGATGCTTAAAGCTTCATAAGCCTCGCCTGTTGCTTTGTAGCCGCCTTTGGGACCTGGAACACCTTCAACAAGGCCAAGGACTTTCAAAGACTGCATCTGATTCCGGACAGTACCGGGATTACGGCTGATAAGCTCTGCAATTTCTTCGCCTTTGACAGCACGATCTTTTTCTCTCTGTAGATTGATCAATGCGATAAGAATATCTTTCTGAATAGGAGTCAGTTCCACAAAATCACCGGTCCATAAACTCAAATCTAGTTTATAGATACTCAAAAGAGATATATAAATTGTAGTATTTCCGAAAAATGATATTTGAAGAGATTATACTTATAAGGAACAGGAATTTATATCTTGAAGTGATTTGAGCCAACGACAGGAAGAAATATGATATTTGAAAAAATAAATACAGTCCCTACGGCTGATGAATTACTGAACAAATCGTTCAGAAGGGCAACCAGGGCAATGTCAGGAAAAACCATCAGTGGAAGAAAAACTGCTCTTGAGGCAAACGAGTCCATGATGCTGACAGCAGCTAACATACTTACAGATAATCTCAAGAACATAGTCAGAAGATTCCCTACTTTTGAAAATCTACCACCTTTTTACTATGAACTGGCTGATGTCATAGTAGGTGTAGATGACATGAGAAAATCCCTTAGCAGACTGGACTGGGCCAGTGCGAAGATACACGAGATTGCAAGGGAATATGTGGGAAAGATAAGAAAGTCAAGGGATCCACTCCCCGTGAGGAAACAATGTTTCGGACGAGTTTCATCAATAATGTATTCTATTGAAAAGGACCTTTTATTCCTTAACGAGGCACGAAATAAACTTCGAAAGCTCCCCGCAGTTCACGACGAACCAACCATTGTGGTTGCAGGATACCCAAACATAGGAAAATCCAGTTTTGTTACAATGGTCACAGGAGCGACACCGGAGATAGCACCTTATCCATTTACCACAAAGGGAGTTTCCATCGGACATTTCTTCGTCGACAACGACAGGTATCAGGTACTTGACACACCCGGACTTCTTGACAGGCCAATGTCAGAACGTAATGAAATAGAACTTCAGGCCATAACAGCACTGAAGAACCTTGATGCAGTGGTGCTCTTCATAATAGATGCAAGTGAAACTTGCGGATACGAGATTGAAGACCAGAAGCGTATGCTTGAGGAAGTCCGCAGTGAATTCAAATTACCAGTGCTCGTTGTTGCGAACAAGGCAGATCTGCCGCAGTTCAGGGAGCTTGATTTTGTAGACATGAAAATGTCCACTGCAACAAGTGAAGGCGTCAGCGAAGTAACTTCAACTCTCATCGAAATGGTGAAAAAAGAGATTGAAGAGAAAGAGAGAATAAAAGCAGAAAAGAAAGATAATATTGAGACAGATGACCAGTAAGGTCATCCTCATAAAACTTTTCCCATTATATCCAGTGCGTTTTTCAGATTGTCCATGGATGAAGCATAAGAAAGGCGGATATGCCCTTCACCACGGTCACCAAAAGCAGTTCCCGGCACAACTATAACGTCATTGGACACTAATTTTGATGCAATTTCCCCGGAGGTGGAACCTTCCGGCACTTCAGGGAAGGCATAAAATGCACCTTTTGGAGAAGCACAATTCAGACCGATCGAGTTCAGACCTTCCACAAGCATATCCCTGCGGGCTTTGAACTCATCACGCATTGCAAATACTGAATCCATGGGACCTTCAATAGCAGCAAGTGCAGCTTTCTGTGCAATGGAATTGGCACATGCCTGCACATACTGGTGAACCTTGATCATTTGCTCGGTGTATTCCTTTCTCGCGGCAACATAACCAATTCTCCATCCAGTCATGGAAAATGTCTTAGATACCGCATTTATCGTGATAACATTATCAGAGAACTGGGCAGGACTTACATGTTCGCCCTCATAGATGAAATGTTCATAAACCTCATCCGAGATCAGGGTAATTCCATGATCGTCTGCTATCTGGGCAAATGCCTTCATATCACTTTTACTCTGGACGGCACCTGTAGGATTTGCAGGAGAATTTACGATCATTGCCTTAGTCTTCGAAGAGAGCTTCTCCACAACATCTTCAGGACTTATAGTGAGATCATCTGCAAGATGCAGAGGAACTACGCGGCCACCCATCAAACTCACAAGTGAGTTATAAGATACAAAACCGGGATTTGCGATAAGTACTTCATCCCCCGGACCTACAAGAGAAGCTATTGCTATCTCAAGTGCTTCTGATGCACCTGAAGTTACAATGACCTCATTCGGAGAAACATCGAAATTATTCTCATTTTTGAATTTGGAAACCAAAGCCTGACGAAGTTCAGGGATACCCGGGCCAGCCGTATAACCTGTGAACCCTTCGTTAATAGCATCTATCGCAGCCTGCTTGATATGCTGCGGAGTGTCAAAATCAGGCTGTCCGAGACCAAGATTAATGGAGTTTGGACCTGCTCCCTCAAACATCTTCCTGATCCCGGAGATGTCTATATCTAAAACCCTTTGTGCGAACTTCGATTCAGGCATGATTATCCCTTTATTCAATATTTGTATGTCTGGATTTCAGGTCCTCTTCCGAAGCACCGGTGATAAAGATCAGCTCTGCGATCACAGCATCGAGAAATACACTTGCTGATGTTTCAAATGAAGTACCCAGTGGTGTGAGGTAAGTGTATTCACCACGCATGTGACGCTCCATGTAGCCACCTACGTCATCCTTTGTTCTTCCCGGGAGAACTATTGCAGTATCGGACAGCTCACCCAGTGTTGAATCTGCATTGGAAGTGATGGTGATAAGTTTGGCGCCTATATCTTTGGCAACCTTTCCGAGATTTGCAACAGAGCGGGTCTGGCCTGAACCTGAAATAGCGATGACCACATCATCCTTACTGACAGCAGGAGTGGTGGTCTCCCCTACGACATGTGATGCAAGGCCAAGGTGCATAAGTCTCATTGCAAATGCCCTTCCTACAAGTCCGGAACGTCCGGCACCCATCACAAAGATCCTCTTTGCACCCATCAGGTCTTCAAGCATCTTTCGGACAGAATCTTTGTCAAGCTTATTGGCTAGATTTTCAAGATGTTCAGCCATTAATAAAATAGAAGAAGTTAAATATTCACATTCGGTTAAATGGATTTCTTTCATCGGAATTCCTCATATATGAATCAATCAAAAATTATAGGACCACTGTTTTTTTCTTTTGCATCATCTTTATAGTTGATGCCTTTAAGCTTCCATCCTTCGATATCACTCAATTCTTCATACAAACGCATGATGTCAGAGTCATCTCCGGTCCAGTAGCAGTCTAAGATAGTGTCCTTATCTTTAAGAGCTTCGGTTACGGAACCTGCAAGATAGAAAAGAGCTTTCTTGCTTGAAAAAGGAACATGAAAAGTGGTCCTATAACCGTCCTTTGATTTTGCATAGGACACAAGGATATAGCCATGACTTTCATATTCCGTGATCTCCTCAAAATCACATACCAGTTCCAATTCATGAACTGCCGAATGATCAATGTTGGATATACCTAACAGTATTTGCCCAATCACAACATCCGGCACCTGTCTTCCAAACCAGAGGGATATTTTACCGTATGTGCAGACTACATTCACGTCATCCCTCCCCATTTCAAAAGAGGATAGGGAGAGATTCGGCGAAATGAGATTGTCCCTGTTTTCTTTTTGAACCATTTGCTTCACGCAAATTATTTATTTGTGGAAATAAGAGCACTGATCATATTGCGGTCTCTCCTAAGAGTCTTTAACTGATCAGCAGGCCCGATGACAGTGAGCCTTGACTTTAGAGTGTTCTTTTTAAGAAGTTTCCCTATAAAAGAAGTATCCACTTCTGAAGGATAACTTTCCATTTCTATACCTGAGAAACCATCAGGTTCGATAAGGGTCATTGTCATCTCGATAAGGCTTGCTTCCTCTTCAGGACTCAGGCCTTTTTCAAGGACCAGTATCTTTCCGCTTTTTACTTCATCTATAATAAACCTGACCTTTTCCACAGGCGTCATTTCAGACAACCTGTGTTCTGACACAAGATCCATCTGGAAGCCCTGCATAGACATCACCCGAACCTCTTTGCAAGTTCTTCATAGAATGTATCTATGTTTTTTCCTTCCAGGGCTGAAATAGAAACCATGGGATGCTGTGGGAAAGCGTCCCTTATAGTTGAAGGAGATGCCTCTGCAAGATCAACCTTGTTGGCTACTATAAGAAGGGGAAGACTTCTGGCTTCCATATTGCCTATAACAGTTACGTTTACCTGGGTAAATGGATCTTCTGTAGCATCCATGACAAGAATGACACCATCAAGATTCTCAAGCCACTTCACAGCTTCTATAACACCTTCAGTAGCTTCCTTTGCACGTCTTTTGGACTCGGCTTCATCCATGCCCTGCTCCATGAATTCATGGAAATCGATCTTTGTGGCAAGCCCTGGTGTGTCGATAATATCAAGGGAAATGGAACTTCCATTGGTCTTGATAGTTACACCTTCCCTGCGTCTTGCTCGCCTTGTTTCGTGAGCAATATGTGAAACAGAACCCATTGCATCGCCGGTCCAGTCCCTTAGTATCCTGTTAGCAAGAGTGGTCTTCCCTGCGTTTGGCGGTCCGTATATTCCTATACGAGCATTCTGTTTTTTAAACATTTTCTTAAAAATGTCTGCAAAATTCTTTTTGAATTTCCTGATTACGCCCATTCATTCCCTCCGTGAAGTATCATTATATTAAATTCTGGATAATTTTAGTAGTATAAACACTCATTAACATATAATTTTTATTATCCGAATCTGCAAATCGATTATCCCGACATCACACAACCTTTGACATTGCACAATTTATTGCGATCTCTGCAATGTTGGAACCATAGTCGCCTGTTCGGTCAATACTGTCTACCACAGTACCAAGGGCAACGACTGAACCATAGGAATTTATTTTCAGAATAGATTCATTGAGCTTATTGATCATAGGGGACATTCTGGTAACTCTGTCAATTACCTGATTAGCAAGCTCGACATCAAAATTGTAGAGAGCATCTATTGCATCCTCGACCACTTTTCTGGATATCTCGGACGTCGTTTCTATCATTTCCATGATATCATCAGGGATTGGTGCATCCAGAGTCATCGTGATCTTTGCAATCTTGCGTGCATGGTCCGCTATACGCTCGATCGGGCCTGCCGCCATTCTCAGGTCATGATACTCATCTATAGAGGTTTCAGCTGCATCAGGCAACCTTGCTCCGCGCAATATGGAACGGAACTGTTTTGCAATTAGCAGGAACAACCTGTCCACATCATCATCCCTCTGGTCAACATCCAGAGCAAGATCAGTATCAAGAGTCTTGATTGCCTTTATCGCATCCATATGCATTGAATTTGAGATAAGGTACATCCTTCTGACACTCTTTTTGATAGAGATCTCATCGGGGTTCAGGAGATCCTGAATAACTACCTTTTTTGCAGTTTCTTCTATAATTTCAGGACCTATCAGCTTGTAACACATGCTACGGATGACATTCTTTTGTTCTGCAAGTATCCTGTCAGCCTTAACTTCTATAATATCAGAACCTGCAAGGTATGCAGCTATCATATCCCTTATAAGAGCATCACCCATTCTTCCGGTAACGTCTATCTGAATCTTCCGGGAAGGAGGAGTGTCATGTATCGGATCAAGGACTAATTTGCCATCCGGCTGAGGTTGTAAACTTACTCTGCTGCCTGTTTTGATCCCAACCTTGTCTGCCCACGTCTTCGGAAGAGATATTATATAAGTTGAACCACCTGTTTGCTGAACTTTTCTGGTCTCTATTGAAATCCCTCATTTATGTCTAGAATATTCAAATATATAGACTATAATGGTCATATATATAGGTACGTCCTCCCGAGAACAAAATATATAAATATTGATATTTAAGTTGATAGTATGCAAGAGATTAAAATTAAGCACAGTGATGCAAATCTGCTAAGAAAAATAATGCCACTGATATGCCTGATCATACCCTGGGAGGTTTATTTCTATTCCAACTACTCGAGCGGATGGGGAATCAAGTTCTCAGCATTTTATGCTAACTTCGATGCGACCTACGGAACCATCTTTGTAGACCTGTTCCAACAGATGTCCTTGCTTTCCAACGGAGGTTTCCTACCGTCGGTCAGGACTCTGGGATGGATATTCGGGGCAATTCTATGTGTAGCACTGGCAATCTATGAACTATCAAGGAAAAATATAGAACTTGTGCTGGAAACAAAGACAACCGCCCATATACTCATAGCCTGCGGAATACTCACAGCCATCAGTTCACTTGCAGTATGGAACAGTACTTTCAAAACACTGCCCATAGCTCCTTTTTTCTTTATAGCATTCGGATACCTGTTACTTAAGGCTGAAAAGGAAGAGAAAGACATGGCATAGATCCTTTAACTGAACTTACAATAGGTTGCCGTACTCTTTTGAACTGATAGGTGGCTTTGGTTTTTGAGTCCCAATACTTAAAAAACATAAGCCTATAAATGCTAGCTTTGGACTAATGATAGTTCAATAACATAATTATGAACCAAAATATAATGATAAAGAACAACAATTATATATGCCTAAATAATAATACTGCAATATAATTATGGAAGTTGACACAGCCATAATTATATCGTGCAAAGCTGGAAATTAATTGGAAGGGTGCAGGCAAAATTTAATCCTTTTCTGAAATAAATGCCTGGGTAGTTACATCTATAGTATAATAGTAGTTTATTAGTATAATGTTATACTGGAAAAATAATATGAGATAGTGAGTGACCTCATACCTTATGAGTTCTAATTGCACTATTAGCCTTCCAGGTCAGTCAGCAAAGAAACACGAATATAAATACATTGAACTAGGTAGCAGTCTTGCACCGACGATCAACCTCTTAAAGAGTTCTGTGCTCGTTTCATTCTCAGGTGCCCTCAGAATACACATAGCATTCCTTCTGATGCATATTAGTTCTGTCTTTTTCAACTGCCTTGCAGGCGGATTGATCATTTACGCAGTCTACACCCTCGACAGGGCAATGGATGCAGAAGAAGATGTGGCCAACAGGCCTGAATTAAAAGGAGCGTCGAAGAAAACAGCCCTAATTGTTTCACTTATCTGTTTTTTAATAGGGGCTGCCATCCTTACCGCAAATGGATTGATCCTCATAGCTTTTCTTCCGCTGGTAACCGGTTACCTCTACAGCAAGGGTATTAAGGTTGGGAAGGTCAATCTGAAACTCAAGGGCGGTATGGGCATGAAGAACCTCGTAGTTGGAATTACATGGGGAGCCTTTATCGCAGGAATTGCCGGTATTTATGCCGCCACCATTGTTGCGCCACTTATTGTTTTCCTGTATTTTGGCATGAAACTGTTTATAAATTCTACAATATATGATTTTAAAGACATTAAAGGAGACACATTAGCAGGTATAAAGACAATACCGGTAGTACTGGGAGAAAAGAGAGCAAAGGTGCTTCTATTCAGTTTGCACCTGTTGTCTCATGCAATACTATTAATGTCCATAATTACAGGAATGATAGCTTTTGAGCCTATAATACTTGCTTACAGCTTTAGCATCGGACTACTTTATATCAAAAACTTCGCTGAGCCTGTTGAAGTCGAAACAAAGAACAGACTTACAAAGAGGCTGTTCATGATAGACGGCGAATCAACCTCAATTGTCGGACTGAGAACTATTGTAAATGGGATCATTGCCTGATAAAACCATCAAATAGAAGTGACCTGACGGGATAATCCTTTGTAATGATCGAAAAGGTCGCTTCCCCATTTAAGGGAGGATTCATCATAGCCTACGAGATCATCCCGCGGATCATATGTATCCGGATTGAAGAAAAGGGACATTGAAAAGAAAATATCAGTGACTACAAATGCGATCTTGACATCATCGATTACAAATAACTCAGTATGAGGAGCATTCAAATAGAACTCAAGTTTCTCACGATGCTCATCCCGGACCTTGGAATAAACCTTTTCAGTCAGGATCAAAGACGTAGGCACATCCCTTTCAGCCATCCCGACTACAAAATCAGGATATGTAGGAATAAATATAGAAGAGACACCTTTGAGGAAAGAGGATTTGAAAATATTCTCGGTGAAAGTCTTGTGAGATTCGTAAATGTTTTCAATACTATCCGATACCACTTCACAGTTCTTCAGGTCCATGAGATTATCAAGCATACTCTGAGGAATATCACCAAGATAATGCTCTTCCCAGAACGATTCGTTCTTTTCTATTGTCTCAATTATTTCCAGAAATGGCCTGAAGTGCTTTATCATAGCCCTTCCAATAGGAGTTATCTGATAATGTTTATCAGTCTTCTCTATCAGGTTGTAATTCACCATCTCTTTTATTCTTGGAGATATCTCAGGAGAAGATACATTGAAATAATCTTTTATGTCGGATAGCGTACAAGGCTTTTCCTCAAGTAAAAACAATATGTCTTTTCTTTTTTCTGAAAAAGTCAGTATACTCAGAAGCCCCTTTGATTTCACAATAACCACCTAAACTACTCATAAATTACGTACCCAACCAACCAGAAAGTAGAACCATATAATAATATAAAAGTTACTTAATGGGTTATAAGTGTTTTCTAATCGAGCGCAGCCGCAGAGAAAATAATAAATTGTTCCGGCTAAATTTTATATATAGTTAACCAAACCCCACTTGACTAATTTATTAAAGATAGAATACAAAATAAAAAAAGAAAGCACTTCAATGTAAGAAGTGCCTCATTCCGGTAAATACCATAGACACGCCTAACCTGTTGGCGGTGTCGATGACCTCTTTATCCCTGATAGAACCACCAGGGGAAAGAATATACTTAATACCATGTTCAGCTGCATGCACTACACTGTCATCGAACGGGAAGAAAGCATCCGATGCCATAGCACATTTTGAAAAGATATCGTTGCAGTAGTCATCAAAAGAAACATCAAATGCTTCCCGATCATATATGACCTGTAGATTCTCACGGGCTTTTGTTACAGCAAGCTTTCTAATGGAATCAACCCTGTTCGGCTGCCCTGCACCCATTGAAAGCATCATGTAGCAACCATCCTGATATTCATATGCAAGAGTTACTGCATTTGATTTTACACACTTGCATGCATGCATTGAGAATTCTGAAACTGCGCGCATATCTTCAGGATATTCAACATCTGTTACACATTCCCATTTGTCATAGATACCAATGTTCCGGGATTGCTTCAGTATACCACCATTTACATACTTGTAAGTGTCATTCATACTGAAAGGTTCATTGAACTCCGGAAGCTCAAGAATACGAAGGTTTGCACTCTTATTCTTCAGGCATTCAAGGGCATCATGTTCGAACCCTGGAGCAAGGATTATTTCCACAAACTTCCCATTCAGGAATTCTGCTGACTGAAGATCAAAAACAGTGTTTGTGCAGATTATACTTCCATAAGCTGATATTGGGTCGCCATCCCATGCTGCCTTAAGTGCCTGCAACAAAGTGTTGCCATTGGCAAGTCCGCAGGGATTGTTATGTTTTACAATAGTCACAGCTGGCTTGGAAGATGACATCTCCTTGACCGTCTGAAGAGCGTTATCAGCATCAATATAGTTGTTATAGGACAATTCCTTCCCATGGAGCTGTTTTGCATTTGCGAGGGATGGACCGGTAATACCAGCCTGTTTATAGAATTTCGCTTCCTGATGCCAGTTCTCACCGTATCTGAGCGTGACACCATCAGTATAGCTCAGGCGCAGTACATCCTCACCAAGCAATTCCTTGCTAAGATAAGTATCAATTGTTGCATCATAATCTGCGGTATGCCTGAAAGCCTTCACAGCAAGCTGTTCCCTGCTTTTCTGAGAAATAACCCCAGTAGAACGAATCTCCTTCAGTACGTGACCATAATCCATTGGATCGCATACGACACTTACAGAACGATAGTTCTTAGCAGCCGAGCGAAGCATGGCAGGTCCGCCAATATCAATATTTTCAATAGCTTCTTCAAGCAATACGCCTTCTTTTGAAACCGTGACTTCGAAAGGATAAAGGTTGACCACTACAAGGTCGATCATTTCTACTTCTGCTTTTAGGGCCTCTCCCATATGATCATGGTCATCCCTTATGCAAAGGATGCCACCATGGATCTTAGGATGAAGAGTCTTGACCCTGCCGCCCATCATTTCAGGGAACCCTGTTACATCCGATACATCCATGACCTCAATATCTGCGTCACGAAGCATGCGGGCGGTTCCTCCGGTAGAAATAATCTGTATATCCAGTTTTTCGAGTCCACGAGCAAAATCTACAATTCCGGTCTTATCAGAAACGCTGAGCAGTGCTCTCTTTACCAAAAAATCACCGTATAAGGTTGGGGAATATACACTATAAGGTTTCTGGTCAGCATCAGGAATTGAACTTGACAACAGGGCAGACATCGATGCAGTTTCCACAATGCACACATCCTTCATTGATAATAGCAAATCCTTTCTTCATTTTAATGGATCTTTGACTGCATTTACCAACACAGACTCCGCAGCCGCTGCAAAGCATAGCTCTTCTTACAGAGAGTTCGACTTTTTTCATCAGTCTCCTTGCATCCCTGTCAGAGTCACTTCTAGCAGTAACACTACCTGAAGCAAATACCTGCGCACGGTCTTCTCCACGGGATACTATAGCCACACCTTCCATGTAAGAAGCTTTTCCTACCGCTTCCAGCATCCCTGTGTGCTCAAGCCTTTCCAGGTCGACCGGGCCGTCAAATCCACCCTCGGCAGATATGCCACCCTGTTTGCATGGACGATAGCCGGAAGTTATAGTGAAGTTCAGGCTATTTTCGTTGCTTCCTGTTGGAATAAAATCAATTCCCTTTTTCTTTGCGATTTCCTTCAACTGTGGAGGCAAGTCCTTCCATCGCCAAAAACCGTGTTTGACCCATTCTTCTGAAAGGCCCATGCGCTGCGCATAGGAGAGCAGGTAATCATTAAGTTTCTTTTCCATTTCAGGATGAGTTTCCTTGAGCCTCACAAGGTCGGCCAGTGAACAGGAAGGACACAGCCAGCAACCTATCCTGTCAAAGCCGTTCTCATACATCGGATTGAACAGGAGATCGTTCTTGAAGATATAAAGCCATACGTGCATGGCAGTCCAGCTCTGAATAGGTGCTGCCGCCACCTGATTTCCAACCCATGGATTCTTCCAGACACGTTCACTTTTGGCTCTTGTGCTGGATTCATATTTCCTCTGACCTATAAAAGTGAGACAGCCATTCTCATAATTATCGTTGATTATCTGGGTAATGGGACCAAGTTTACAAACCTTACAGCACCAGCGAACTTCCACACTGGGAGGACCAAAGCTGTCCACTGAATCCCAGAAAGCATCGCCTGAGCTTATCATGTTAAGAGGCTTGCCATAGCGCTGCGCAACATCATGGACATTCTGTACAGTTTCAGGGAACTCGATACCAGTATCAGCGAAAAGAAGAGTGTAATCATCAAGACATTCACTGACAAGATGAAGCACTGCCAGACTGTCCTTACCGCCGGAATAGGATACTGTCGCCGGACGGTTCACTGAAGATGCGACATTCTCAATGAATTTGTGAGAACGGTCAACAAAGTCATTCATATAGACTTCATTTGCCTTTGCAACATCATCCCATGTTTGTCCCCCGCAAGGAAGTGACAGTTCTACGGGCCCTTCCTTAGAACGTACTTTAACGGCAACACCTTTACCCCTTTCAAGCATTTGTTCCCCGCTCATACGGGAGCGGCCTGTAGCAAGCACTTTACCATCATGTGTCAGGACCACTACCTCCTCAAGTTCCCGGATAGAAGGATCGGCATCTTTTACCCCCGGAGCAAGTAAACTTGCACCGCCGAGGATGAACTTTTCAGCACCCTCGTCAACGGACACCCAGCTTTTCAGAGACTTATGATCAGCATTTTCGAATATCCGACGTGCGCCATCCAGCCTAAGGAGCAGGACCCATTTCAGATGTTCAAGTTCAAAACGAATGGTCCCTATGACCTCACCGTCAACAATGACCTCATCCATACGGTCATCGTAGGGGGATTTGTTCATGACCACCACACGCTCATCAGTTAGCAGTGGCGAATTGAACTGTTCAATAGAAAGTTTATTGATAAGGTCTATATCATACGGAAAAGCAGGGCGTATATCTCCCGGAGGAGTTACAGTTACCTGTTTTGTTGAAGTTCCACAGGAACATTCTTTTCCAAGCACAGGAACATTACATGAGGGGCACCAGTAAAGGAGCAATTCGCCGAGGTAAAGAGCTTTTGACATTGTGCATCCTCAAGATTGAAGTTTTAAATACTTTTTGGCAAGCCCGGCTTAGAAGAATTTTGATGCAAAAGATGCTTTCACATTACACATCTCAGAATAACTGCAGCTATTGCACAGCGAGCTTTCCTTTTTATCAGGCATGGTTCCCTCTTTTATCTTCCTGACACGGCTGATGGCCTGCAGAACCTGCCTGCGGTCAGTTGAATGTATGCTGACCTTCCTGAAAAGTCCTGACCTTGCATACAGGATAAAACCGAACCTGACAGTACTGCTATTTATGTCCTCGGCAAGCATTGCAAAAGAGGTCAGATGTAACCTGTCACTTACCCATACGCCATTTTCGGGAACACTGCCTGTTTTGATGACAACAGGAATGAAGGAACCATCGATTTCCACCAACCGGTAAGGAATGCCTGTAACATTGAGTTTTTCAGAATTCAGGAAAGGCTCCTTATCCAAATGTGAGATTTTTTCAGCCAACTGGAATATATCGTGGGTTTTTGCCTGTGAAGACAGATTATGGCGCATATCACCAAAATACGCCCTTATATTTTCTGATGCCTCACCGACCACTTCCGGGGCAACCCCTTCCATTTCATCCGGGTATATCAGGAATATATCTTCCAGCACCTTTGTGAGCACTCTTTCGAGATTCTCAACCGAGACATCGTCTTTTGACGAAGGGTCGTTCAGCAGATGAGAATATGACATAGCCATTTCTTTTAATATAATGTGCTCTATATATGAAAGCGGAGAAAAATATACAGGTTCATGGCCGCGGCATGAGTAATATAACTTCCTTGCACATGAAAAGTACACGGATAATTCGGAAACCGTTATTTTTATTTTTTCATTTTTAAGAAACATATTTTTATAGTGGATATATACCATAGTATAAATAAACAAATGTTTTGATTGCGAGACAATCGACAATGAACGAACTTGTATTCGTTAAATATATATGTTAATCTACCCTTAGGAATGTAAAGCATGAATGAAGACGAATCGCATGGAATGGTTCGCCAGCGTCTTGCAGAAAAGATGGCAGGCGAGATTACACTATCTGAGAAACCTGGCGAGACCTTGAAAAAGTGGCGATTGAACTTCGAGATCGCACAGACGGACCTGTCAGGTTATCTGAGTGTTTCTCCTTCCGTAATCAGTGATTATGAAANNTCCGGGCACACTTATTGTGAGCAGAATAGTCGGAGCTCTTCTCGACATCGATTCGAACAGAGGAGGGCAGAAAATTCATGCTTATGAGGGGATACTTTTCGCAGATAAAACGTCAAAGGCTATTTACGCCACCTATGAATACACATTTCCCATGCAGGTTGCAAAGCTTGCCAATATCATTCAGGCAGATATTGTTAACAAGGGAGTAGAGAAACCGCTTTACGGTTTTACCGTTGTTGACAGTAAAAAAGCCATTCTCGAGCTTTCATCACATGAGTTCCAGAAACTCTATGGATGGAGTACCGAGCGCGCAATGATATTCACCAAGGTCACAACCGGCAAATCACCAATGGTTGCCATAAGGGTCACAAACCTGAAACCGGGGGCTGTTGTACTGCACGGACTGCGTGGAAGTGAGATTCACATGATGGCAAAGAAAATGGCTGAGATTGACAGGATTCCCCTTCTTGCAACAACGATGGACATTGATGAGATGGTAGAAGCACTGAAAAAATACAGCGAATACCACATTATCGAGTAAATATCACATTGAATTCACATTTGAACGGTGTTAAGATGAGTGTAGGGATAGTCTCATATGGTGCCTATGTACCACAATATAGAATTAAGATCGATGAAATTGCCCGCGTATGGGGAGACGATGCAGAGATACTCAAATCAGGACTGATGGTCTTTGAAAAATCAGTTCCCGATGTTGATGAAGATGCAGCTACTATTGCAGTGGAGGCTGCAAGGGCCGCAGTTTTAAGATCAGGCATAGATGCACAGAGGATTGGTGCTGTGTACACTGGTTCTGAAAGCCATCCTTATGCTGTCAAACCTACCAGTACCATAGTCGCAGAAGCAACCGGTGCAACCCCAGTGCTCACCGCAGCAGATTTTGAATTTGCATGTAAGGCTGGAACAGCTGCTGTCCAGGCATGTATGGGACTTGTTTCCTCAGGCATGATAGACCTCGGACTTGCCATAGGTGCTGATGTCGCCCAGGGTGCTCCCGGAGATGCTCTTGAATATACTGCCGCAGCAGGCGGTGTTGCGTATATCATCGGTAACAAGGAATCAGAACTTGCAGCCATTATAGAGGACACATATTCCTTTACAACCGATACTCCGGACTTCTGGAGACGTGAAGGCATGCCATACCCTGAACATGGTGGCAGGTTCACAGGAGAACCGGGTTACTTCAAACACGTTACAAACGCTGCAAAGGGCCTTATGGCAAAGATGGACACAAAACCTGCTGATTATGATTATGCAGTGTTCCACCAGCCAAATGGAAAATTCCCAACCCGTGCAGCTAAGATGCTTGGATTCAGCAAGGAACAGGTCAAACCGGGACTTGTTGTCCCAAGGCTCGGAAACACATATTCAGGCTCATGCATGATGGGAATTGCAGCGACACTTGACCAGGCAAAACCCGGAGACCGCATATTTGCAACCGCATTCGGATCCGGTGCCGGTGGCGATGCTTTCAGCATAACTGTGACTGACAGGATAGAAGAGATACGTGACAATGCACCAAAGGTTGAGGAACTGCTTGCAAACCCAACCTACATAGATTACTCCAAGTATGCCAGACACAAAGGAAAGATAAAGGTAGCATGAGGTGTGAAAAATGAGAGATGTAGCAATCATAGGTGTCAAGAACACAAATTTTGGTGAACAATGGGACCGTTCCTTCAGGGACCTCGTTGTTGAGGCAGGAGTAGGTGCCGTTGACGATGCTGGTGTTTTTGGAGAGAAAATAGACTCTATGTTCGTCGGGAACATGAGTGGCGGACAATTTGTCGAACAGGAACACATCGGAGCTCTTATCGCTGATTATTCAGGTCTTGCAAAGGATGTTCATGTACCTTCGACACGTGTTGAGGCTGCCTGCGCTTCAGGCGGACTGGCACTGAGACAGGGAATATATGCTGTGGCTTCAGGAATGGATGATATTGTCATCGCTGCCGGAGCAGAGAAGATGACAGATGTACCATCAGCAAAAGCATCATCTGCCCTTGCGGCAGCCGCTGACAGGGAATGGGAAGGTATCATGGGAGCGACTTTCCCCGGATTGTACGCAATGATAGCAAAGATGCACATGCACAAATATGGAACTACAAGCGAACAGTTAGCATCAGTCGCCGTGAAGAACCATCACAACGGGCAGCATAACCCCATAGCCCAGTACAAGAGCCAGATTACTGTTGAATCTGTGCTCAAATCAATAATGGTAGCAGACCCACTTCACATATTTGATTGTTCACCTATTACCGACGGTGCTTCCGCTGTGGTGCTTGCACCGGCAGATATCGCCCATGAATTTACCGATACACCAATCTATGTGAAGGCAACCGCACAGGCATCTGACACTATTGCACTGCATGACCGCAGGGATATAACAACCCTGGATGCAAGTGTCGTAGCCGGAAGAAGAGCATATGAAATGGCAAAGATGGGGCCAAAGGATATACAGCTTGTAGAGGTCCACGATTGCTTCACGATTGCCGAAATATGTGCTATTGAAGACCTTGGCTTTGCAAAGAAGGGAGAAGGCGGAATCGTAACCCAGAACGGAGAGACCGCAATCGGAGGAAGGATACCTGTAAACACTTCAGGCGGACTCAAATCCTGCGGACACCCTGTGGGAGCCACCGGTGTTAAACAAGCCATTGAGATAGTCGAGCAGCTTCGTGGTGAGGCCGGAAAACGTCAGGTTGATGGAGCTGAGGTTGGAATGACCCACAATGTGGGAGGTTCCGGAGCAACTGCTGTTGTACACATATTTTCGAGGAACAGGTGATCATCATGTCAGTACCACGATTTTGGAGAAAGCAGGTAGCAAGGTACAATCTTGTAGGCACACACTGTAAGAAATGTGATGACTACTTCTATCCTCCACGCAACATGTGTCCTGCATGCAGGCGTGAAGGCGAGATAGAAGATTTTAAGTTTTCCGGAAAAGGAGAAGTTGTGACATACACTATCATCCATACTGCAGCAGAAGGTTTTGAGAACCAGACACCCTATGTTCTGGGAATTATTAAACTGGAAGAAGGTCCAAGCCTTACAAGCCAGATAATATGCGAGCCTAAGAATGCGCACATAGGTATGAAAGTAAAGCCTGTGTTCAGGAAACTGGGACAGGATGGCGAACAGGGTATGATCTACTACGGTACCAAATTTGTCCCTGACCAATGTTAGAAATTGAAGTAAAAGCCCGTGCCGGCCACCAGCAGGTAAAAGAACTGCTGGCAGGCATGGGTGCTAATTTTATAGGTGTCCAGCATCACTGCGACACCTACTTTAATGCCCCTCACAGGGATTTTGCAAATACTGATGAAGCACTTAGGATACGCTCCGTTGACGGTAGGTCCGTCATGACCTACAAAGGCAAAAAACTGGACACCGTATCCAAGACCCGCGAGGAATTCGAGACTGAAGTAGACGGCGGAAATGCCAGAAGTATCCTTCTTGCATTGGGATTCTATGAAGCCGGCGTTGTTAAAAAGAAAAGAGAAATCTTCAGGTTTGAGAATATGACCATCTGTCTTGACAGCGTTGGAAGTCTCGGCGAATTCATTGAAGTTGAGATTACCGCTGAATCAGATATTGAATTTCACAGTAAGCATATATTCTCATTTTTGGATAAATTAGGCATTGTAGAAGAGGATTCTATAAGGACTTCTTATCTTGAGATGGTTTTGGGAAAGGACAAAGGGAAGTAGTTTTTGAGGCTAACTGTCGGAAACTGATGTTTATTCATGAATTTTCTGTGAAGCCAGCGACCGACAGAGAACTCATTATGTGGACGGGAAGATGCCTGTTTTTTCTTTCCGATTACGCAACCTAATAGGAAGTATTCTTCCACGATGAACCCTGAACTCGAAAAACGAGATTTTGTCTATAAAGAAATAGACCTTTTTTAGATTGGCATTGGAAGTTTTCTTTTCTTTGGCAGAGTTGGTTAGTAAAGACATGCTTGCTTTATTTTAGATTTAAATCTCCACAGAATAAGTACAGTAAGCTTTCCAGAGAGCCTACCATCATTTATAATTATTTTGTTACAGAACAATGTTTCTTGCGCACTTATATAACATAATGTAATTTTTAAATTTATACATCAAATTAATAGATGTTCTTAAAATTTTATTTAGAGCATGATGAGACAAATGATATAGGATCATCTAATATTTTGAAAAAATTGAAAGATGATTAAAGGAAGATGAAATGTATGAAATACATACTTAAGGCTACATTGCTTACTTTGATTCTTTTAATAGTAGCTACGACTACTGTTCAAGCTCCTTCTGAGCAAACAGAATATGAGTATTACTTTGGTCTGTACACTTTAAATGAGAATACTATTGAAAAATATGGAACTCTTCCAACGCTTGAAACAGAAGAGCAAATGGGCGAATGGCGGGAAGCATTAGAGATATTCAACAATGCAGTAAAAGATGATATCGCAACTCAATACATGTACCCTAACGGTGAAGTATTCACATGTGGCAGTAATTCTGATGGATATTTTGTAGTGTTGTTCCGAAATGACACAGTTGAAAAACAGCACATGGATGAGATATACTCATTTCTAGAGAACGCTGCTGAAGACATGAACATACAAAATATTCCTGTTGAATTTGGGTATGGTCTTTACGTTCAGAATATGAATAGTATAAGAGAAGAAGATTTGAATTATATAACAGAAGAATACATGAAAAGTGGAGAAAACGTACGTGCTGCATATCATGTTTACAATCTAAACGATACTCTGGTAACTTATGGAGAAATACCTGAATTCAATAATCTGGAAGAATGGGCTGATTGGTACGACGAATTAGGTATCATTACTAATGAAGTAGGTAAAGCAATCTTTGAAGATAATGAGATATCGCAAACTAATTGGATAACTGGGTTAGGACCAACTGTTTCAGGTGAAATTGAGATTGGCATCTATAGGAACATAACCCATGATGAAAAAATGATGATCATTCCAGAAATATATGATATCTGCGATAGAGAAGCAGACAAAAGAAACATAACCAGTGTTCCAGTTACTTTTTATGATTCAGATTATGAGAGAGAAGATGAAGCATTGGACTCAGAAATTAAAGATCCTAGCAATGCTATTCCAGGTTTTTCAGCTTTGACCCTACTAATCGTGTTCTCACTTGTGTTGATATTCCGGTCGGTAAACAGGCGGTGATATCTCACCCCCCTTTTTCACCATAATTCCCATTTTTTGTTTCTATTGCTGATCTCCTTTAATTGACAAATTAGGACATAACAAAAGATATAGCAAATTACAATTTTACCAAAGATCAACAGATAAATTGCTGGTTTAGAAAGCCTCAAACATAGCATTCACAAGCTCAGCAATCGAATTCTCACAAAAATAATGTAGAATGGGCTCACAGCCCATCCTCAAAAAAGAACTAAAACAAAATCATCTGATGCAGGAACCGGGGCCCATATCCTTATCAGTCGTCAACAAAGACACTCTCTCACCGGCATCTGCTGCCAGAAGCATTCCCTGGGATTCGACACCGCAGAGCTTTACAGGCTTGAGATTGACAAGCACGTTCACGATCTTACCTATCATCTCTTCAGGCTCGTAGTTTTCTGCAAGGCCTGCAACGACCTGTCTTGGTTCATCATCTCCGATATCTACCTGAAGACGCAGGAGTTTCTTTGATTTCTTGATCTTTTCGGCGGAAATGATCTTTCCGACCCTGATATCAAGCTTTGCAAAATCATCATATTCTATTTCTTCTTTGAATTCCATTTTTTCTACTTCCTTGATTCCTGCTTCCTTTGCCATTGCTGCCTTTACACGCTTTGAGGATATCTTTTCCATTTCCTCGATCTTATCGTCCTCAAGCTTTGTGAACAGTATCTCAGGCTTTGCCAGTTTTGTTCCGCTTACCACAGGAACAGTTGCTTCTTCATAGGTAGCTGCGTGGACATCAGATTCCATGCTAATCTGTTTCCAGGCAATTTCCATACTGCCAGGGGTCATAGGCTCGAACAGCAGTACAAGCGCCTTGGCCAGCTGTATGCAGTTCTTGACAACCTTGCCACATGCATCCTTATCTTCCTTAATGAGCTTCCAGGGTTCATTTGACTGGAAGTATGAATTTCCGTATGATGCAAGAGCCATTGCAGTGTCAGCAGCTTTCTTGAATTCATATTCGGAATTTGCTCTTGTGACCTCTTCAATCGTGGAATTGATCTTTTCCACTACCTCCGGGTCGATCTCTCCCTCAGGAATCTCACCGAAGTTCTTGAAAGCAAAAAGCAGGTTCCTGTACAGGAAATTACCGAACACGCCTACAAGCTCGGTGTTTATCTTATCCTGGAATATCTTCCATGAGAAATTGACCTCTTTTGTATGTGAGGTGTAACTTACAAGATAATACCTGAGCAGGTCAGGATGGAAACCATGATCAAGGTAATCCTCCTCTACCCAGACCACATAACCGCGGCTCTTTGAGAAGGTCTTGTCTTCGATCTTCAGCATACCTGAGGCAACAACTGCAGATGGCTGACTGTAGTCTGCTCCCTTAAGCATTGCCGGCCAGAAGATACAGTGGTGGTAGATGATATCCCCGCCAATGAAGTGGATTATCGGGCTATCGCCTCTCCAGAACTTCTCCCAGTCACCGCCGGTAGCTTCTGCCCATTGCTCGGTGAATGCCATATAACCGATAGGTGCATCCACCCAGACATAAACGACAAGGTCATCGTGTCCCGGGAATTTTACACCCCATTCGAGGTTCCTTGTGATACACCAGTCCGTAAGCTCCTGTTTTATCCATCCTATGGCATAATTGCGTGCATTCAGGGTACCGCCAAGGTTCTCCAGATGTTCCAGCAGGAAGTCCTTGAACTCGGAGAGCTTGAAGAAAAAGTGCTCCTGTTCCTTGTATTCAGCAGGCCCTCTGCATATGGTACATGCGGGCTCTTTTAGCTCGCCTGGTTCCAGGTGCTTTCCACATCCCTGGTCACATTCATCACCACGTGCCTTTTCACCACAGTGAGGGCATGTACCTGCGACATACCTGTCAGGCAGGAAGCGGTCACATTGTGGACAATATGCGATCTCTATGACCTTGGGATAAACGTAGCCTTTCTCGATCAGCCTGTCGACGATATCCAGCGTACGGTTGTGATTAGTATCATCATCTGTTGTTCCGTAAGCATCGAATCTCACATCCATCTTTTTGAATACTTCGTCAAAATGGACATGATATTTCTGTACGAGTTCTTTTGGCGTGATTCCAAGTTCCTCGGCATTTACCACGATAGGGGTACCATGAGTATCTGAACCACAGACAAATGTTGTTTCCTGTGAATTCTTTTTCAGGGATCTCACAAATATGTCTGCAGGGATATATGTTCTAAGGTGCCCGACATGGGCTTTCCCGTTAGCATAGGGAAGACCGCATGTTACAAGCACGGCTTTATCAGAAGGAATGTTTGACATTTATTAACTCCATTGGAAATTTATCAATAGCTCTGATGTTGGATTGCGTGCAATTATAAAATATATTTCCCTTGCCCGGTCATAAGGCAAGGTTTTTGAATGTTCACATACATTTTATATCCGGGATGGAACCAAGAGATGAACGGAGATAATTCAGATAAAAAAACAGAGGATGATGTTGAATATCATCGTTATCCATATAGTTATGGAGAAGCTGGGAAAGATAGCATCCATACCAGTCCCGGATCTGATAATGCGGAGCCAGAAGTTACAGAACCAGAAGAAACTTCTGCAACTGGCGAAGCTGTAGAGACGACGGCCGAAGCAGAGATCTATCAGACCATGGCAGATAATATTGCTGATGATGATCCTGTTGATGAAATACCGGTTGAAGAAGAAAAAGAGAAAACTGAGTATAAACAGGAAAAAACGATCAATGCAAGAACAAGTTATGCCGAGCCATCCCGGGAACCTCCTGTTGTGAAGAAGAAAAGCCGTAAATGGCAATACATTACCATTGTTGCAGTTCTTTTGTTCGTTATTGGAGCGAGCTTTGCAGTAATTTACCAGACTTTCAACGGTGACCTTTACTCTTCAAATGATAAGGTAGCTGTTATCTATGTTCAGGGAACCCTGATCACCAGCAGCATACCAGGTGGACTTGGCTATGTTAGTTCTGAAGAGATATCAGACAACATAAGAAAAGCCCTCAGGGATGAGGATGTAAAAGCCATTGTCCTTCGAGTGAATAGCGGAGGAGGATCCTCCACTGCAGGAGAAGAAGTCTATACCGAGGTCAAGAAAGCAAGTGATAGCGGAGTGCCGGTTATAATCTCCATGGGAGATGTAGCGGCAAGCGCAGCCTATCACCTCTCGGCACCTGCAGACCTTATAATAGCCAATCCTTCAACAATGACCGGAAGCATAGGAACCATATGGACATTCCAGAACCTTTCTGCCTACTATAGTGACGAAGGAGTTGAATTCTACATCGTGAAATCCGGAGAATTCAAGGATATGGGAGGAGCATGGAGAGGTCTTTCCGATGATGAGAAGGAATATGCGAACAAGGTCGTTGCAGAAGTTTATAGAAACTTTGTAAGGGACGTTGCTGAAGGCAGGGGCCTGAGCATCAGTGAGGTCAAAGCCCTTGCAGACGGCAGAATATATACCGGAAGAGAAGCAAAGGAACTCGGTCTTGTAGACGAATTCGGTAACCTTTATGATTCAATTGACAGGGCAGCGGAGATGGGAGGTATTCAGGGAGATCCAACTATCATTTACATGAACAAACCATCTCTTTCAAGCCTCCTTTTTGGCTCTGAATCCGAAGCCACGGTCTCTTCAGAAGAATTCCTTCGATATTATGAGGAAAGTCCCTACGGTCAGATAAGCTGATATTGAATGCCTTTCACACCGTTTCACCTGGGGCCGGCCTTTTTGCTCGGAGAACTTTTCGAGAAAAAGGTCAACCTTTTTTCTATTCTTCTGGCAAGCATAATTGTTGATGTGAGGGCCACCTATTGCCTCTTTGCCGGCTGCCGCCCCCTGCACGGACCATTTCATACTTTTCTGAGTGCAACAGTGATCGCTTTTCTGCTCTCATGGCTGTTGTTTTCACAAAGACAATGGTTGCAAAAAGTTACTGATAAATTGAGGATAGAGCAAACATATTCCTCCCTTTCAATAATAATAGGATCACTTATAGGGACGTGGAGCCATGTGCTCCTTGATTCATTCCTTTATACCGACATAAGACCACTGTGGCCTCTCATAGCCAACCCACTTATAGGGCTGACGGAATCCGGAACATTATATTTGTTATGCCTGCTCTCCTTCCTTCCTGCAACAGGAATTTACTGCTGCAGGTACTGGAAAATAACTTAATTGAAGCTTTTTATGCAATAGTGAGTCTTTAGATATCCTTTCTTCTTATAACCAAATTAATTCTCATCTTTACGGAATTTAACGTATCTGCAATTCAAGATCAAAATATAACCACAGATACACAGGATTCACGCATACATTGTTTATTCGAGTCTCTGATTCGTGCTGTGCAGACTATTCCTATAGATCCATAAAAGCTGTACTTTAAAATGCTTTGAACTGCTCATTCCATCTTGCTGCATTCCTTGTATCTGAAACAATCCAAAACATGGTCATTGACCATTCCCACAGCCTGCATGAAGGCATAGATTATCGTGGGACCCACAAAATTGAAGCCTCTTTTCTTCATATCCTTGCTTATCTTTTCGGATAATTCAGTCTTTCCAGGGATCTCTGACATTGAATTCCATGAATTCTGTATTGTTTTCCCATCTTTTAAGAAGCTGCGAAGGTAATTGTCAAATGAGCCGAACTCATTCCTTATCTCAATGAACGCCTTTGCATTGCCAACTGCGGAACGCACCTTCAGTTTATTCCTGATGATACCGCTGTCCTGTAGAAGCTCTTCTATTTTCTCTTCATTATAGCCGGCAACTACGTTGTAGTCAAAGTCATCGAAGGCTTTCCTGTAGTTCTCCCTTCTTTTAAGGATCGTATTCCAGCTAAGCCCGGCCTGTGCCCCTTCAAGTATCAGGAACTCGAACAACTTTCGGTCATCATGCTCAGGTACACCCCACTCTGTGTCATGATACTCGGTTTCAATTTCGTTCATTTCAGCCCATTGGCATCGGGTATTCATATTTGGAAGAGAGTTGGCAAACGCTTTATATTTTCTTCTGCCAAATTTAACTCAAACAACATACAAAGGAAAAATAGCGTTGCCCATGAAAAAAAGCCCTTTCGATATCCATGCAGAAAAATATGACAACTGGTATGAGAAACACTTAACTGTCTACGAATCCGAACTGGAAGCCATAAAAGAATTGATTCCTTCGGATGTTCCCGAAAAAAGCCTTGAGATAGGAGTAGGTACAGGCAGGTTCGCATCTGCCCTGGGTGTAAGTTATGGGCTTGATCCTTCGGGAAAGATGCTGGAAATTGCAGAAAAACGTGGTATCGGGGTAATAAAAGGAATTGCAGAGAATTTACCCCTGAAAAGTTCATCTTTCGAACTTATACTGATGGCCACATCACTTTTTTTTGTAGATGTGGAAAAGACACTCGGGGAAATATCCCGCGTACTTGTGCCCGGAGGAAAACTTATTATCGCGTTCATTGACCGTAATAGTCCTCTTGGTAAAGAATACCAGAAGAGAACACATGAGGGAGGTTTTTACGGGAATGCCAGTTTCTGTTCGGCCAATCAACTCATAAACAGACTTGAAGAATATGGTTTCCATGAACCTGGTATCAGGCAAACCCTGTTCAAACCCCTGCCTGACATCAAGGTTATAGAAAAACCGGAGGAAGGTTTCTCAAGAGGTTCTTTTGTCGTTGTAAGGACAAGAAGTATAAAGAACAAATGAAGAATCTCTTTTAAGGAAATTGCGGGGTTATCATCATGAGTGGAACAGGCAAAGAGTTCATGGAAAAAACGCAGTACAGGTATCTTGACATGTCAGACCAGGCAGCTGGTTATCCCCAGCCGGCTCTGGAACTGGGAGAGACGGATACCGGAAAGATCACAGACCTACCTCAACCAAGAGATATACATGTAAGGGATATTGACCTGAGACAGGCTATCGAGAAGAGAACGAGCATCAGGAACTACAGCTCTGAGCCACTTTCTATTGAAGAACTCTCATACCTGCTCTGGTGCACACAGGGAGTAAAAGAAGTTGTCAGGGATGTTGTCACATTCAGGACAGTACCCTCTGCGGGAGCCAGGCATGCGCTTGAGACCTATATACTTGCAAACAATGTGAAAGGACTGGAAAAAGGACTGTACAGGTTTCTTCCCATTGAGCACAAACTCGTAGAGATAGACATGGAAAAGAACATCGCGGACAAGATCAAACGCGGATGTCTTGACCAGTCATTTGTAAAGACCAGTGCTGCGACATTCATATGGACAGCAGTGCCTTACAGGATGGAGTGGAGATACGGGCAGAGAGGCTACAGGTATCTGCATCTGGACGCAGGACACACATGCCAGAATCTCTACCTGAGTGCGGAGTCGGTGGGCTGTGGAGTTTGTGCCATTGCAGCATTCCTTGATGAGGAAATAAATCCTGCAATCAGGATTGATGGAGAGAATGAGTTTGTCATATATGTTGCAACGGTAGGTAAAAAATGAGAGGTGAAATGTCTTCAACCTCCCCAACCTATAAAACAGTGATTAAAGAGCTTATGCAGATCCTGGGAGTGGGAAAAACGATTGCACATGATCTCTGGAACCTCGATATTCACAATATAGCAGACCTAAAGGACAGAGACCCTGAAGAACTCTACCAGCAGTTATTTGACTTTCAGGGCATGCATGTTGACAGGTGCATGCTTTATGTTTTCAGATGTGCAGTTTATTTTGCATCTAACGATGAACATGACCCTGATCTGCTAAAATGGTGTAACTGGAAGGATTGATACCCTGAGATTCCGGTTCAAATTCCTTAAACTTAAACTGCCAGCTCAAGTCCCAGATAGTCCTTTATTACAGTAAAAGCCATAGATGGCGGGAAAGCTCCGACTTCAGTGATTATGAGGTCGATATATTCTGCAGGAGTAACATCAAATGCAGGATTTTTGACCTTGACATTTGGAAGCTCCCTGAGAATCTCAGCATCTATTACCTCATCACTGGAACGGTCCTCTATCTCAACCATTTCTCCAAGAAGGGTGCGGGGGCTGAATTTGTATGTTTCCGCAGCAACAATGACATTCCTGCGGGCTTCCTGTGCTGCCATTGCAAGCTGGGAAGTGCCTATCTTGTTAATGAGAGCACCGTTAACTGAAATTGAATCGGCACCTACCACCACGAGATCAACCTCTTTCATGGTCAGCCTGACAGCAGAATCCACAATAAGAGTTGTTGGAATACCATGATCGTTCAATTCCCTTATGGTGATCAGACCCTGCCTTCTGGGTCTGGATTCTGTGGCGATGACTGATATATCCTTGCCCTGGTCAAAGGCTGTTTTGATAATAGAAAGTGCTGCATGGGAATTACAGTGGGTCATGATGATATCACCATCGTGAATCCGTGAGGCACCTATCCTTCCAATTTTTTCCAATGCTTCCCCTGCGTTTGTTATGAATTTCTCTGCATTTTTCGATATTTCATCAATGGCATCATAGACATTTGTAGCATTGTGTCTCTTTGTAAGAGCAACAGCATTAGGAAGAGATACAGCAGTCGGTCTGGTATCTACCAGTGTCTTTGCAGCCTCTTCGATCCTGACATTGAACTCACTTAAAGACAGGGATTTCAGCGACACTGCATAATCCCTTAGTGCGGCTGATGCTGCAACTGCAATCCTTCCTGCGCCCCTGATATCCATTGTCCTTATTTTCTCTGCTGTAGTGTTCAGATCATCCATACTTATAAGTCGCATTTAAAGAATTTATATTTAGCCAGTCAGGTATATCGAAATACGTTGACCGGAACAGATAATAGATAATCGGGTTAATGACCTTCCGGAGAATAATTGAGATATGTACCAGCCGGATTTCCATTATAATGACAGGATAGTACGCCTGCTTGCAAGGATACAGGCAGCCAGGGAGATAATTCTCAACACACACGTGCCTCCTGAATGGGAAAGAAGACTGCAGATAAACAACCTTTTCAGACTAGCCTATCATGCTACAAGCCTGGAGGAGAATGGGCTTTCCATCAGGCAGGTTACAAAACTCGTTAACGGACAGGATATATTTGGGGATGAGACAGACAAGAAACAGGTCCTTAATTTTCTGGAACTGAATGAGTACCTCCAGAACATTGAAAATGAGGATATATCCGAGGATATGATACTCACACTTCACAAAATAGCCATGAAGGGAATTGTCCCTGATGATGAGATTGGCAGGTATCGGACAACTGTCGCTGAGGGCTTCATGGAACCTGAAAGGGTCAGGTATTGTGTCCGGGACCTTATCGACTGGATCTATAGTGACGAGACGACCGATGTTCTACCGGCATTAATGGCAGGGATCGTGCACTATGAGCTTTATCGCATGCATCCCTTTGAAAGCGCCAGCGGTACCATTGCCATGAGTATTGCTTCCTACATTCTGGGAAATAATTTCAGGGAAGCGAAGAAACTGTTCACCATTGAAGAGTTCTTCAACCAGAGAAAAAGGAACTATTTCGAGGGACTTGAAGGCAGCAATGGAAACAGACCTGATATCAACGAATGGCTGGAGTATTATCTCTACGGTCTTGCATTGAAGGTCTCAAGGGTTGAGAATGCTGTGCTGAACATAAGTCGTGACTACGGGACCGTGGGAAAATACATGCAGATAGGACTGAAAGACCGGCAGGTCAAAGGTATCAAATTTGCACGTGAGATGGGAAAGATCACGAATCAGGAATACCAGAAACTGTGCGATCTGGGTGT
>DAZF01000079.1 GCA_002507205.1 Methanolobus sp. UBA32
TACCTTGACTTTGTTTCTGCATCATAGGTTTCTGTAAAAGCCGCTTCTTCTCCGGCTTTCAGGAATTTGACACCTACCGGAGCTCTTTGAAGGTTCAATATGTCTGTAAGTTCCTTTGCAAATTCTTTCATCATGTTTTGTCTCCTCAATCTAATATCTTATCCGTGCACACATTGTTCCTGAAAGCTCTTTTTCGGTAAGTAGCTCCATATCTTTACAAACAAGAGGATGATGTTGGCTATTTGCGGCCAGCTGATGAATAATCCCCTTGAACAGTGGATCCTCGATATTCAGATAGTAAAAAGCCCATTGTCCTTCTTTTTTGTCCTTTACAATATCTAGATCCCTCATTTTTGCAAGATGGCGGGATACTTTGGGCTGAGGCAGATCCAAGATCTGGCATATCTCGCAAACACAAAGTTCCCTTCTGTTCAAAAGCATGAGGATTCTCAACCGGGTTTCATCTGAGAGGACTTTAAAGAAATCTTCCCACTTGCTTGTTATTCTTGGAGTTACTGATTCTAGCGGATACATGTGTATATTCGAATATACGGATATACATATTAATACTTTTTGTATGATCGGAAGGAACGTGGGCAGGAATGAGACTAATAGACAAAGTTCCAAGAGATAAATTTAATAAGTTCCTGGGGACATTGTTATGCATAATTGGATTACAGATACTGTTGTTTGGATAAGCAAAAAAACTATATGTCCGGAATAGCCAACAGTTAACAGTGAGAATCCAATAACCGAGGGTAATTATGAGCTCTATTGAAAAATACCAGTCCGTCTTCATATTGATGTCGGTGGCCGTAGGCCTTATTCTCGGTCAAAGTACGATAGTTAGAGATTATGCTGACCTTTTTATCGTTCCTTTTCTTATGGTGATGTTGTTTGGGATCTTTCTACAGGTCCCTCTCAGGCAACTGGGTAAATCCTTCAAGAACTGGAGATTTGCAGGCATAAGCGCGGGGATCAATTTCATATTTAATCCACTGCTGGCCTTTACTCTGGGATTTTTGTTCTTAAAGGACACACCAGCACTGTGGATAGGGTTTATCATGCTCATGGTCACTCCCTGCACTGACTGGTATCTGCTCTTCACAGGAATTGCGCGGGGTAACGTACCCCTGTCAGCATCCATCCTTCCCATGAACCTGATTCTGCAGCTGATATTGTTACCACTGTATCTTTTGATATTTGCAGGGTCCATTGCAACTATTGACCCGGCCCTGCTTATGGAGAGCGTTATGCTTGTCCTGTTCATTCCTTTTATTGTATCCATTATCTCAAAGACCGTTGTTCCCAGAATAAAAGGAGAATACTGGCTTGAAAAAAAAGTGTTCCCAAAACTGGAACATGTACAATTCCTGTTTTTGAACCTTGCGATCATGTCCATGTTCGCTTCCCAGGGCGAACAATTGGTCCAAAATCCACTGATACTCCTCAAACTCATCACTCCTGTCCTGCTGTTCTTTATGATAGTGTTCATTGCTGGACAGCTGATTGGAAGATATTTTGGTTTTTCATATCAGGATACTGCCAGCCTTAACCTGACAACGCTTGCCCGTAATTCCCCGATAGTCCTGGCTATTGCACTCACAGCCTTTCCAGAGGAGCCTTTGATAGCACTGGCACTTGTGATAGGGCCGCTTATAGAACTGCCCGTACTTGGTATCATAGCCCATACACTGTTGTGGGTCAGAAAAGGATGGGTATGCGAAGATGAGGTCTGTTGAATTTTCACAGACCAAATAGCACAGAGACTAAATAGTATATTTTTGGTTTTTCGAAAAAACAGCCAGTTAAAGCAGATTCGAAGTTCCAGATGGTTTTTTATCACAATATTCATATATGCGCATTTCCATATATGTAATGCGTTCAAATACCGATTCAAATGGAAAAAATGTATTAATCAGTTTGAATTTCTTAACTTTCCATTAATGAACTATCATAACTTTAAATCATTAATACAGATGATATACATGCCCGGATCCCCTGCAGAAATAAAGCTGGTGAGCAACGCAATGTCAAACGCCGCCAGAAGACAAATCATGAGCTTGCTGAAAGATGGTAGCATCTCAAAGGAAGACATTGGTAAGACTATACGTCAGTCCATGCTGGACTACCATTTGCAGCTACTACAACAAGCCGGGTTGATAGCCATCAAGGGTGAAATGCTGGAGCTGACCGATTTTGGAAGGAATATACTGGAATCCAAGACTGAAAAGTCTGTCGAGTCCAAAAAAGACCTTTCAGGATCAAAACCCATTGATGTAGTGGAGGTAAGGCAACTTCTTCCATGCATAGCTGATAAAAGCAAATACCGGATTATCGCTCGCCTGAAGCCACCGCTTGGTGGAGCACTAAAACTGCTGGAACCGCTTTTCCCGAGGGCCAGATATTCAGAGAAGCTTGGAGCACTGATCATCCAGAAAGGAAATATCATCATCACTGCATACTCTACCGGTAATGTGACCATGACCATGATATCAAGTACTGATGAGGCGGAGCAGATACTTGACGATATAATGAAGAATATTAATGCTGCTATTGAAAAAGGAATAACACCAGCCCCTGGGGAAAAAGTAAGAGTAGACCACAATGATATCTACAAATATCTTCCCGGGACAAACTGCCGTATCTGCGGTGAGCAGAGCTGTTATTCATTTGCTATCCGTCTGGTGGGGAAAGAAACAAAGCTGGATAGATGCACGCCGCTTCTCGAACAAAGATATGCCGTCAATCTGGAGCACCTGAAGGTTCTCATGGAATACCTATGAAGGATAGCGCATTCAAGACCCTGACAATTGTACTTACGGACGGTCCTTATATTTCGGAATACGCAGAGATGGGGTACAAAATAGCTAAAGCTGCTTTAAAGCAGCGCCATAAGGTGAACATCTTTCTCTATCTTGATGCAGTACATATTCCAAAAAAAGATCAGGACCCAGCTTTCTTTTCTAACGCGGGAGGACTTTTCAGCGAGCTTGCACTGCTAGGAGCTCATGTGGAAGCCTGTCCCCGATGCGCCACTGCACGTGGGTATGTCCCCATGCCTGTGGGAAGTGAGGACTATCATTGCGGGATAAAAATTACCAGTCTCTACAGGTTGGCGGAAATGTTACAGGAGAGCGACAAAGTGGTGACATTATCGAGATGAAATCTATTCTCTATCTCCTGGATCGTGCCCCATATGGCAGTGAGAATGCCTTCGCTTTGTTAAATGCCGCTGCAGTGAGTATCAAAATGGATACAACCGTAGGCCTGTACGCAGACGGCGTATACCTTGCCTTGGCAGGACAAGATAGTAAAGCACTAGGAATTCCTAACCTTTCAGATATAATCTACGCCTATCCGGAGATACATATTGTTGCTCATGAACCTTCGATCATGAAAAGAAGGTTGTTAAGCCAGGAACTTATCGAGAGGATCGAATTGGTGGACGAGGACGATTTCCTCGAGAGGATCATGAAGTCAAATATGGTATTGTTCCTGTGAGGTTATGCAAATGAGTGAAATGGAGCAAGGCACACAAGCATACAATGCAAGAAATACCTCTGTGGATATTTTCTTTCTTACCAAACCTCCGAACCATGACCGTGCCAGACTTTGCTGGAAGATGATATCACAGTCAAAGAATGCTGTTCTCTATCTGGCTGGGGATGGGGTCTATAATTTGTTCTGCGCTGCCATAAATGGCATCCCGGGGGAAAATATCTTTGTTTGCAGGGAAGATGTGGAAGCAAGAGGTGTGCAGATGGAAAAGAGAGCAATAGTGCTAAGTGATTTTTATGAGCAGATGGTGGAGAATATGATGAATGAGAAAAATTGTCTTTTCACATTTTAGTTTCTCTCCCAATTTCTTCTCTTTATGCTGGTCATATGTGATGTGGACTTATATGTTAACAGTGTTTACTGATTCTTGTTCCAACCATTGAAGCACCATCTTTATAATCTTGCATTTCAAATATTATTGTAATAGGTTGTGGGAGTAAATGACAATAGACAATAGTTTCAGAAAGATCCTTATCGCAACAGACGGATCAAAATGTAGTGAAAATGCTATACTTAAAGGCATGGAAATTGCAAAATCAATGGATGCCAGGGTCTATGCCCTTTATGTTCTGGATACCTGCGCATATGTGCCTTCTATGTTGAAAGAATCGGTTCATCTGGGTTCTAAATGGGACATCATTAAGGATATGATACGCCAGGAAGGAGACGATGCCATACTATATGCGAAAAAGGTTGCAGCAGATAAGGACATCGATTTTGAGGGAGTTATTGCAGAAGGAGATGCTGCCCATGAGATCCTAGATTTCGCAGAAAGTAACAATGTAGATATGATCGTGATGGGTACCCTGGGCAGAGGAGGATTACAAAGATTTATGCTTGGAAGTGTAGCCGACAAAGTGGTGAGGCATTCAAATATCTCAGTTCTTGTGGTTAAGAAAGAAAAGCAGAATTGAGTTTATTGTCTATTATTGGAAGGAAAGGAGAGTTGTCTATATGGATGGCAGAATTGGATTTTGGCAGAAGTATAAAGTAATAATCATACTTTTGGCTGTTATAGCAGTATTAGCGGTCTGGGGCCATTATTCCGGCGAAGATCTAAATAACGGTGCACCAGAAATGACTCTGTTGAGAGCTATCCTGCTTGTCATCGTCGGTTTTATAGCAGGTGTACTAGGTGGATTGATCGGTACAGGCGGATGTAGTATTATGCTTCCAGTAATCCACTTCTGGATGGGGTATGCTGCTCCTGTAGCCATAGGCACTACCATCTTTGCTGTCATCTTCACTGCCATTTCCGGAGGCTATGGCCATCTGGTGCGTGGAAATCTGGACAAGAAAGCAGTTATGTGGCTGTGTGGCGGAGGCATTCTGGGTGTGATAATTGGCTCGTGGCTGTTCACACTGCTGATCGGCCACATAGATATCTTGCAGCTCATCCTGGGATTGTCTTTCTTGTTACCAGCTATCAGGATGATATGGGAAGGTTTGGGAAAAACAAAACCCAGGCCAGAAGGCAATACGATTCCAGGCAGCAAAGGCAATTGGGCAATCTTTGGTTTTCTGGTTGGTATTCTTACAGGAATTGTTGGCCTGGGCGGAGGATACGCACTTGTACCTGGTCTTATCTATCTCTTCAGCGCACCGGTCTACATTACCATGGGCTCATCCCTGGCTGTGATGATCCCTCTGGCAATCATAGCAGGCGGAATTAAGTTCTGGCAGGGATTTGTTGCATTGAACACTGCATTGTTCCTCGCAGCGGGCACGATAGTGGGCGCACAGCTGGGAGCTGCCATAATTAAGCGTTTCAAGCCTAACACACTAAAGTTGATCTTCGGTATCTATTTCCTGTACGTTTCCGCAAAGTTCATAGCCGTCTACTTCGGCATAGCCATCTGGTAGATAATCAATAAATCGCATTGAAGCAATGGGAAGTTGTCTGGACCTTGACAGGGAGATCAACAGTAAAAGGCAAGAACACAGTCTTTTGCGGATGTGTGTACAAAAGACTTTATTCTATTTTTTACTTCTCTCTAAAACAGCACGTACCTCCGGACCCAGCCGGTAATACGTATATCTTGAGCTCTTAAAAGATTCCACAACACCATTCTTTTTCATGACAGAAAGATGATGGGATACAAGGTTCTGTTTTTCCTTTAATGCATGGACCAAGGCCTCTACGCAATAATCCTGTTTTGAAAGATGGTATGCTATCTTTAATCTGATGGGATTGCTCAATACTTTGAAAATAATACACATCCGGTCAATTTCGTCCCCATCAACCGTGACTTCATGTTCAAGATTTTGCTCCCATTCTTCTTTCAGTTCCTTATCAGCTGGACAGCATTTCATGGTTTTAAAAAGAAAATTAAACCTTATATATGTATTCACATCAACATGTTTTGATATGAAGGATTTGACCTTATATTCAAAGGCTGAATAAGTCTTATCGGAGAAAATGTTTATGTCGTTTTTAAACAACAGATTACCTGAGACATCTGAAGCATTTCAGAGAATGAGAGAGTCGATCTTTAAAAATGGTGCACTCGATATAAAGACAAAGGAATTGATTGCTATTTCATCATCTGTTCTGATGAGATGTGAAACCTGCACTGAGATTCATTCTCAAAGAGCACTTTTAAACGGATCCAATGAAGATGAGATTGCAGAAACAATTGCTGTAGCAATGTTCATTGCAGCCGGTTCCCAAATAGGATGGACAAATATTTATGAAAAAATATTTGAAAATCAGGATTTTAAAAAGGAAAATGCATGTTGTGAGAAAGACGATTCATGTTGTTGTGGAGAAGATAAATAGCACTAAACGTAATTTCTATAGAGGTAAACTATATGATATAATTGTGGGAGGTAACCATGATAAAGACCATACTTGTACCTACAGATTTCACTATTGAAAGTGAGAAACTTCTTTCCTGTGTCGGTGAGTTTAAAAGTGCCGGCCTGGAAAAAGTGATACTATTACACGTTGTAGACATCTTTCAGGCCCAGGGACTCGCACCTATGTTTGAAGAAAACGCAAAGAAAAGGATCGAGGACTACAGACAACTGCTTGAGGAAATGGGGGTCGATGCCATCACCCTTGTTGTGGAAGGGGATGTTAAAAAGACCATTGCCCGAATAGCGGATGAAGAAAATGTCGATTGCATTGTCATGGGAGCAACTACATCGGGACTTATCAAGGGCCGGCGGATAGGCAGGACAACTGAATACATATCCCGCAGATCAGGAAAGATCATTCTCATCGAAAAGTACAATGTAATCAAGGAAGCAGAAGAAGAGATATGCAGAAAAACATGTTCTGTTAAATTTTCAAAAGTGATGCTTCCTGTTGACTTCTCTGAGAACTCTAAAAGAATACTGGATGAAATTAGGGATTTTAAGGATATCATTGAAGAAGTCGTATTTGTATATGTGATTGAGAGTGCAAATAACAAAAAAGAACTTGAAGATAAGAAAAATGGAAGTATGAAACTTCTCCATGAAATGGGAAAGGAGTTTGATGGTGATATTCAAATAGACTATGTCGTAACTGAAGGAGAGGCTTCAGAAGTAATTGACAGACTTGCGGAAGAGATGGATATTACTCTTATAGCAATAACTACCCACGGAATTGGATCTTTTAAGGATATATTATTGGGAAGCACTGCCGAGAATCTTCTCAGACGAACAGTAAAGCCAATATTGCTGATTCCTGTAAAAAGTAGGTGAAAAAATGGAAGAAGAACGTGAACTTGATTTTTTTAGTAAGTACCTTTCAATATGGGTAGCTATCTGTATTATTTTGGGCACTGTGATAGGGTATCTGTTTCCCGCATTTGCACTCTCCCTCAGCAGAATAGAGATTGCAAACGTTTCAATTCCAGTTGCAGCTGTCTTGCTGATAATGATGTACCCTATTATGCTGAAAATCAATGTTGAAGAGATACTGAAGGTAAAGAAAAATTCCAAACCGCTTACTCTTACAGTTATTGTAAACTGGGCTATCAAGCCATTTACAATGGCCTTCATTGCCTGGTTATTCATGAGAGTTTTGTTTGCCAACTTCATACCGCCAGTTTTGCAGGAAGAATACATAGCAGGCATGATCTTGCTTGGACTTGCTCCGTGTACGGCCATGGTTCTTGTATGGACTTACCTTGCCAATGGGAACATTAACTATGCACTGGTGCAGGTTTCTGTAAATGACCTCATAATCCTCGTACTGTTCGCACCGCTGGGTGCATTGCTGGTGGGAGTGACAACGGATTTCCCGGTTCCTATAATGACCATCTTCTTCTCCGTACTGTTCTACGTAGCAATTCCTCTGGGCCTTGCAATCATTACAAGACACACGACAATAAAACGAAAAGGGATTTCCTGGCTTGAGAACAGTCTGATCAAGAGAATAGAATGGATAACTCCTGCAGGACTGCTGGTTACGCTTATCTTGATCTTTATATTCCAGGGTGATAAGATCATCAACTATCCACTGCACATCCTACTCATAGCCATACCGCTGATAATTCAGACGTACCTGATATTCTATATAGGTTATTTCGGAGCCCGAAAGCTGAAGATACCTTATCAGGAAGCTGCACCCTCTTCTTTTATCGGTGCGAGTAACTTCTTTGAGCTATCAGTGGCTGTGGCCCTGATATTGTTCGGAGTCGGTTCTGGAGCCACACTGGCAACAGTGGTAGGTGTACTGGTGGAAGTCCCAGTAATGTTGCATCTTGTAAGTATTATGAAAAGAAATAAAGCAAAATTCCAGTTCGAAACATGAACGTAATTTTGTGTAAGAGAAGAATTTATGGATTTATAAATTTCTTCTTATTTTATTTTAAATACTAATAATTTGTATGAGTTAAATACTTTTAAAGTACGGTGTGCATCTTTTGATCGTCTAAAAAGCATACGGTCTTTGGAATAATTTTTGTGGTATAGTAACCTCAGTTCTCTATAGAGGACGGGGCTGTCAAAAACTTTGGGGTTGAGCAATTACCAATTACATAATGTAAATGAGTGGATTGATTAATAATTTAAAAACGTCTTCATAAGACAGTATAATTAGTCAGCAATACTATTCGTGGGAAATTGATGTCCAAGAAGGATTGTCCTAACACCAAACTTTTTGACAGCCCCTAGAGGACCAAATCTTTATATGTCTTGTAATGCTTCTATTTCAAAAGAACTTGAAATGTTTGTTTATATAAGAGAAAGGTGTTCAAATGCAAAAATTACTTTTCATACTTCTTATCCTAATTTTCCTATCATCAGGCTGCGTTGAGAACAAAGAGGATAGTACTTCACAGGTCATTGACAGCACACTGAAATCAGACCCTCATATAGAAGTTATTCACTTCCATGGAACGGATCAATGTTACAGTTGCGTGGCAGTCGGGGATTATGCTGAAGAAACAGTGAATAAGTACTTTGCAGATGAGCTCATGTCTGGGAAACTTGTGTTCAAGCATGTGAACGGTGACCTTCCTGAGAACAGGGAACTGGTTCTAAGATATGGAGTTGCATATTCTTCTCTGTGGATAGGCACATATACAGAAGATGGTTTTTCTGCTGAACAGAATATGGATGTCTGGTATAAGATTGGTGATAAGGAAGAATATATGTCATACTTAAGTGAAGTCATCGATGAAAAAATGGATGGAATCTAAATGACTGATCTTTTAGCCTTTATGCAGTCGATGGGGTCCAGTGATATTCCATTGGTTGCAGCATTCTTCATAGGTTTGATGACTGCTGTGAGCCCATGCCCTCTGGCAACCAACATAACAGCAATAGCCTATATGTCGAAGAAAATTGGCAATGGCAAGCATGTAATGACTGTTGGAATGATTTATACACTTGGAAGGATGACAGCGTATGTGCTTGTAGCATCTTCTATCCTCTGGATAGGACTAAGCAGCCAAAATATTGCCCTATTCTTGCAAAAAAACGGCGAACTATTATTGGGTCCGTTTCTTCTCCTTCTTGGATTGCTCATGATCGCAGCAGATAGATTGCCTTCTTTCAAAGGATGCGGTATAACCAGTACGCTAGGAGAAAAACTCGCAGACAAAGGACATGCAGGCGGTTTTTTGCTTGGATTCATTTTCGCTCTTTCATTTTGCCCTTTCAGTGCTGTGTTGTTTTTTGGTATGCTCATTCCTATCGCACTGACTGCAGGGGATCCAATAATCATACCTTCGATATTTGCAATTGCAACAGCTTTGCCTGTGTTGTTCTTCTCGTTGCTTCTGGTATATTCAGTATCCAAAGTAGGAGAATTGGTCGATAAGATTCATGTAATTGAGAAAGGTATGAGAATACTGACAGCTGTTATTTTCTTAATTGTAGGCTTGTATTATTCAAGACTCTTGATAGTTATCTAAGAGTTGACTTGTTTGTAAAAAATTTATGTTTCACGATAGCATATATTGAATATCCACAGTATTTCAAATCATTTTGAAACCACTATCTTTAAATAAAAGTAAATCAATTGTAAAATATCGGTTTTGTGACAATTATCCAATACCGTGCAAGCGATTTTCTGGAGATATAAAATATGGAAATGAGGACGATAAAATAATTTGACTCAAATCCCACAGATGCCGTTGTCCAGAAATGCCACTTGGATTGAGAATAGCTTGGAAAGCCATGGAAAACCTTGGCATATCAAGAGCAAAAAGAGGATGCTAAAATGATTGACGTAAATGACTATCTTGAAACAGGATTTATTTTTCACGGTCACAGGTGCCCTGCTATGCCGCTTGGAATGAGAATAGGAGCTGCCGCTATGAATGCACTAGGGGTTGACAGATCGAAAGATAAGGAGCTCTATCTGATTGCGGAGACCGGAAATGATCACGCAGCTGGGTGTTTTGTTGATGGCCTTATGACTATTACTGGTTGTACTTATGGCAAAAGCAATATTGAGAAGAACTACCATGGAAAAATGGCTTTTACACTCATCGATACCATTAATCAAAAGGCAGTCAGAGCATATATAAAGCCTGAATTCTTTGGAAATATGCTAAAATCTCCGTTTGTTGAACAGAGGAAAATGGGTGTACCACCACAAGACATTAATTCTGAGATCGCTGAGCCATTGGTTAACAAAATACTAAGCATACCTGAAGAAAACTTCCTAGCTATTGGTCCGGTTTTCGATTATCCTTTTGAAAAGAAAAAAGGAGTTTTTGATACAGGATTGTGTGAGGAATGCGGTGAACGTACATTTGCTCATAAATTGCAGGATGTTAATGGCAAAATACTTTGCAAGGCATGTGCTGACAATAAGTAGTCAATAAAATGGAGTACTTGGTATTATGCTTGAGCTGTTTGCCGGATTAGTGACACTTGTAGCTACAAGTGTATTAACCATTGCTGGCGTGGGTGCTGCCTTTATTCTCATACCTGTATACATGAGTATGGGCATTGAGTTACATACAGCCATGAGCACTGCATTGCTGCTAAACTGCATCGCCATGATATTTGCGTCCATGAATTTTGCGCGTGAACGTCTAATCCTTTGGCGAACAGCCTTTCCCATTTTAATTTCAGCCACAATTTTATCACTTCTGGGATCATATTCAAGCCAATATTTTCCGCGTAACACATTGCTGATTCTGTTTGTGCTATTTTTAGCATTCGCAGCATCGATGATGCTGTTTTATAAACCAAAACCTAAAGAAAAAGATAACTCTGGATGGAAAGAGATAGCTATAAGCACTGGTGTTGGATCCGTTGCTGGTTTCCTTGGAGGATTATTAGGAGTTGGCGGCGGAAATATTATTGTACCTGCATTAGTATGGTTGGGAATAGAACCTAAAAAGGCTTCAGCGACAACAGCTTTTATAGTTATATTCTCTTCATTCTCAGGTTTTTTAGGGCGTGCTTCACTAGGCCATCTGGATGTTCATTTGCTTTTATTTACAGCCATTGGTGCAATTCTGGGTGCAATTCTAGGCTCCTGGCTGCTAAGCAAGAAACTTAACAATCGACAGATAAAGATAGCTATCGGAGTAGTACTATATTTTATTGCCCTTAAAATGGCTTATGATCTACTATTTTTATGAATCTTACTAACTGGGGCTCTGTAGAAAACCTACTTTAAATTTTATTTTTACCCATTAATTTAAAAAGAATTAATCCCCTGAGTATTACTTGCTACAGAAAACACATAGGGGATGATTGTGTTTTGTTTAATAAGTACTTATAGTTTGTTGATACAGCGTTAGCTGTATCAGAGGTTATCTAATTAGCTCCTAATCTCTCCCATTCTAATTAGACAAAATTTTCAATAAAATCTTCCAAATGAATTTCTCTTCGT
>DAZF01000048.1 GCA_002507205.1 Methanolobus sp. UBA32
GTAACACCAACCGACGAATACGTCAAGGTCTACGACGGTGCACGCAAGAAGCTCGAAGATCTGGGACTTGTATTCTAAGTCCAAAATCCACGTGATAAATTAGTTTATCACTTCCCTAGCAGCCAGCGACTTATCACCGCTGGCTCACCCTATTTTTTATATGATAATGTATTTAAATCGGATATCTCATGGGATATGACCTACAAAAATTCAGTGTTTTCATCACGCCAGAGCATTTTCTTCTCCGGAGTCGAGTGTGAAGAGGCAGGATGAACCCGTTAACTCTACCATCCTGCGGATGAACTCAAAATCAGGCTCATAGGACAGCGTGAATATATTCAGAGCTGTCTGAGGTACTTTCTGAACTATACTTTCAATATCACCTTCTAAAGCATAGGTGTTGACGTTTGGAAGTCTTGCCAGTTCAGCGAGTGTCTTAATATATTCTTCTGCTATCCTTTTCTGTCCTTCCTCACCAACAGCGCTTATGAGGTTCATTGAAGCCCCCCATTTTCTCTTGAGCTTGTATCCAATGAGAATTGCAAGGTCCATATTTCCAAGATTCATGCTGATCTCCCAGTCCGGGCTTTTGTCATTTATCCAGACGTTAATTGATTTGTGTCTTCCAAGGCCGGACTTTGGATGGGCTGCGTATATCACAACACCTGTACGGATATGTGATGCCTTTTGTATGATTGTCCGAATGTCCTCTTCTCTCTTTTTTGATAACGGTAGTTTCAGAAATAGGATATTCGGGCGGAAGAACGCCCCGCCCAGGGCTTCCATGCCTGCAATAAGGTTATCTTCAAAAGATGGTGCATCTATTATTGTCCATGACGAGAACACACCTTCATCCTGGAATGATTTTGTGATATCCGGCAGTCTTGAGTATAGTTCCATTTCATCTACTTTGCCTGTAAGACCTAAAATTTTAATAAATCCTTTCGGATAGGAGATATCTCTTATCAGATTGAACATACCTCGCAGTTCCTGTGGATCTTCTATGGGTACCAATAGATTTGCTGTCCATGCCCTTTCCCTGGATACAGTAATGTCGTTGACTCTCTTTGCCGCCCATTCGGCCAGTGCTACAAAAAGTCCGCTGCGCACATCTCCAAAAGGCGCTTTGAGATGTTTGTGTAAAAGAAAGCTATGTATGGATACAACAACAACCATTGCCACAAGAGTGAATGTAGAGTTCACTGTGAACATTACAAAAAGACAACCTGCTGCTCCAAGGAACGATACAGCCAGAGGTATCCTGAAGAGAGGCCTGAAGCTAACCAGATTCAGGCTCTGTTCCATGAAAACCACCACATTGATCATTGCATATGTGAGCAGGAAAAACATGGTGATAAGGGGAGCAATAGCATTAAGGTCTCGAAGCATTAATGCAATAAGTACGATTGCACCTGTGAATATTATAGAGTTCCTAGGTTCACCTGATTGTGTTCTTATTGAGAACCATTTGCTTTTTGGCAGTATGCTGCTATCTCCCAAGGCTTGCAATATCCTTGGTGCACCAACGATGGAAGCCAGTGCAGAAGAGAAAGTTGCTCCAAGCAGGCCCGCCACGACTATAGGTTTCCATGCTGCGCGTTCTATCATGATGGTGTAATTGCTGACAAGTTCATCCGGGGTTGCGGAGCGGATCAGCCAGTAAGCCAGTAAAAGATAAATGATAGTGCCTAGTACAATTGCTGACATGGTGCCCACCGGGATACTCTCACGTGGATTTTTCAATTCTCCTGACATGTTCGCTCCGGCCATGATACCTGTGGCTGCAGGGAAAAATACTGCAAAAAGTGCCCAGAATCCAATTCCTGTGAACATGTTCTCAGAAGAACCAGAAAATGTTCCCCACCATGTTATGGGCTGCTGTGCCGGAACCGAATATAATGTCCAGAATATAGAGATCAGGGAGCCGACGGTGATTGCCAAAATTACGTACTGAATCCTGAATGCAAGGCTGGCACTTATGTAAGCGATGATGAATAGGGCTGCAAAGGTGCCCAGATCTATAAGAATTGCCGGATGGTCCGGGAATATCCATTGCCAGCCGCTACGGAAACCAAATATATACATAGCTACTGCAAGAGCCTGTGCCAGATAAAGTGGAATACCAATGCTCCCTCCTACTTCGAGTCCCAATGACTGGGAGATAATCGAGAAAGCACCGCCTGCACCTATACGGATATTGGTTGTTATCGAGGAGAGTGATAATCCAGTTAGAAATACTATGCCGCATGAAAGCAGGATAATAAGCCAGGCACCCAGAAGACCTGCATTTCCCACTATCCACCCTTCTCTCAAGTACATTATCACTCCCAGAATTGTGAGTATAGTTGGTGTGAAAACACCATCAAAGGTACCGAAAAGTTTGCCTTTAGCTACCTCGTGTTCATGAACTTGCTCCTGTAATGTAGGCTCTTGAGCATCAGTTGGAAAATTATTAGTCTCTACCATTATGTCCCCAATTATGATGGGCTATACGACTAATAATAGTTGTTGGACTTTGTAGAAAACGTGCAACTTAAAATATCACAGAATACATGAAGCAATAGATTTGATGGGCATTAGTTATGATAAAAAAGACGAAGGGATTAGATGTGTTTTGTTCAACAAACTCGTTATTTTATTTAGACAGTGTTCGTAGTATCATGAAACAAAAATCACAACTGCTGTTTGAACAGAATTTAATATCTTTTCAAACCGGCTCCCCCGGAATATCTCCCATAATCTCATATGAGATCTTCCTATAGAGTGTCAGGTACTCCTCGGTGGGTTCCATGTCATATTCTGAGCGGATGTTGTAGCATTTGTTGAAGGGTTTGCCTTCTGGGGGGTTTTTGAGGCGGTCAACATATTTGGCGTATATTTTAGCTACCAGTTTGTTGGCTTCGGAGAGTGTCAGGTGAGTTGCCATCTGTGCCATCTCACCCATGAACCGGGATTCCAGTCCGGAGGAGTGATCAGGGGTACTTCCCAGGCGACCGGTTGGTCCTAACAGCATATTTCTTCCGCACACAGTGTCTCCTATTGCCTGTGCAGCAGTTTCATAGAGCATCATGTCGGTACAGATACCGGCAGCATTCCAGTAGTATCTTGCAGTATAATAGTTCATATTCCTGGAAATGGCAAGTGATGCCATGTTGGATGCCCACAATATCTCCCTGGCAGAGGATGAGCCTGTTTCAGCATGCACTGCACCGGATGCGTGTATGCTTGAGTGTGCCAGCACCTTGGATTGCAGGGTCTCTGCCACATCTATGATTGCAAGTCCTTCAGGGGAACCAATGCATGGTCCTCCGTAAACAGGTACCTGTCCTGAAATATAGTGGTTGCCGTGTTCCTGATGGTAGATGCATTTTGACAGGGTTTCATAATCTACTTTCAGGTCGTCCATGTAGACTTCCTGAGGGTCGGCACTTGAATAAAGCTCATCTGATGATACAAGTAAGGATGATGTAGTAAGAGTTGAGGTACTAGGACCCATGAGTGCAAGCCCCTCTCTTCCGGCTATCTTTGTAGCCAGTCTCTCATTTCTGGATGCCTTGAGAACTGCAAGCATCTCCAGCGGACTCTTGGGTTGTATATACTCCCCTCCGAATTGTTTCATGGCTCCGCTGTAGATTCCCTGTACAACATTTTCCTGTACAGAACTTAAATTAATGTAAAGGAAATTCTCCTCTGATACGCTTCCACCCATGGGGCCACCTATGATTATAGGCGGGTATGAGACCATAGGGTAGCGGTTTGGCACAACTACTTTTTCCTTGAGCCTTCCGATCTCAAGTGGGTTTGTGGTGTTCAGGGCCTTTAAAATATCTTCTTCATCGATATTGATAACTCGCTGGGTGCTTCTGCAGAATATCCCTACGGAATGAAGAAGTTCAATGCCTGCTTCAAAAACAGAATCAGCGACTTCAAGGTCTTCCGGTACAAAAACAGAAGGATCATACTCTATTTCGTATTTAAGGGCCAGCTCCTCTGATTTTTTGAAAACTTTAATGTCATGCTCTCTTTCAGTCCGTTTTTCTCCATCGATAGCATATTTCAGGTACTTGTAGATGTTTTGCATGATCATTCTCCTATTTAGAAAAAGAATAGCCCTATCAAATGATCAGATAGATTAAGTTTTTTTCTAATAAAAAGTAGTCATTTGTTTCTTCTATTTATATTTTGTCACTCATTCACACTGTAAATTACAACTTATTTTGCAAATACAGTGTATTGATATTGACCTCAGATAATTTGGTGAGAATATAGTATGATTAATTTGATGATCATTATATGTAAAATTCTTTTTCACTCCATGATAATAACATGCATGGCCAATATCTTTTATTTAAGTTGTTAATCTCAGCATATTATCTGAGTTCGATATTTTCATAAAATGCTCATTTCTTATCTCTATCTCCTTTTTCCGTTGTCACTTTTTAGAATTACTATTTATATTTTATGTCTTGTACTAATATTAGCAAAATCCTCTGAATTTTAGTATTCATGGGAGATATTTTGAATGTAATGTTTATTACATACTAATTTATTTGTGTGTGTAATTTTCAAAAACACATTCATAAGACTTCATGTATTTTCATTTTTCTTAAGATGTCTGTTTTCCTAACGAGGTATTTAATCTCCTATTTATGTCTTTCTAAGCTTGTTCTTTCTTTTTTGATATATAAAATTATCTACTTGGCTATGGAAAAATATATATACTGGTGAACCCCATTTGTCACTTATCACACTATGGAGTTTGAATATATGGCAGAATATACACCCAAAGAAAGATTAGCACGTGCATTGAAAGGTCAACCTGTTGACAGGATGCCTGCTGTCTCAGTAACCCAGACCGGAACAGTTGAACAGATGGAAGCCTGTGGTGCCTTCTGGCCGGAAGCCAATGATGATGCAGAAAAGATGGCAACACTTGCAGAAGCAGGTCACACAGTAGTAGGATTTGAAGCTGTGCGCGTACCTTTTGATATCACTGCTGAAGCAGAGTTCTTCGGATGTGAGATCAAAGCCGGTACAAAAGAACAACAGCCATCAGTTGTCGGTCATGTTGTAAAGACGGTTGAGGACATCGAAAAACTCAGAGGCTATAACCTTGACCACGGCAGGATCGGTGTTGTATGTGAGGCAATCAAGATCCTTACAGACAAGTATGGCGAAGAACTTCCTATCATGGGCAGCATGATCGGTCCTTTCTCCCTTGCACAGCACATCAATGGTGATGAATGGTTCATGGCTATTTTCACAAACGAAGCGTTCGCCCTTGAACTGATGGAGTTCACAACCGATTTCAACATTGCATACGCAAAGAAAATGGTCGAGAACGGTGCTGACACAATGGTCATCATTGACCCGACAGCCAGTGCACAGCTTATCGGTGCTCAGTTCTATGAGAAGTTCGTAGTACCTTTCCACAAGAAGATATGTGATGCAATGCACGAGCTCAACGTACCAGTAGTATTACACATCTGTGGTGACACAACCCAGGGTCTTGCACTCATGGAATCATCCGGTGTTGACGGAATAAGCGTCGATCAGAATGTCGATGCAGCAACCGCAGTGAGCAAGGTTGAAAAGGCTATCATAGTTGGAAACCTTGACCCGGTGAACATGCTCTGGAACCAGACACCTGAAGCTATCAGGGAACAGTCCCAGAAAGTCCTGGATGCAGGCGTAGGACTGCTTGGTCCTGGATGTGGTATCGTGAGCAAGACCCCAACAGAGAATCTCCGGGCAATGGTGGAGATGGCCAAGAGCCACAAATATTGAACTATAGTTCATAGATTCCGCCTCCGTAACACCGGCACTTTTTCGCATGGAAGTGCCGGTGTCTGCTACTCTTTTCCTTTTGTTTCCTGTTTTTCCACACATTTATATATACTGAAATTCTACTAGATTCCAAGATGTCCCGCAGAAAACAGAAAGATATTGAGATCACAGATTTTAAAAGTCTGCTGAAGAAACAGGGTTATAGTCTTGCAGGTAAGCACAGTGCTGTCAAGACCTGCCTGTGGCTTCGAAGGTCCATCAAAGATGAAGGCGAGTGTTACAAGTCCGCCTTCTACGGGATCCATTCGCATCGTTGTCTTCAGATGACGCCTACACTCATGTGTAACCAGAAGTGCCTGCACTGCTGGAGGCCCACGGAAGTAGATGTACCCATGCCCGTTGAATGGGACTCTCCAGTGGAAATAGTGGGGTCTTCAATAGAATCCCAGAGAAAACTTGTATCAGGTTTTGGAGACTCAGCTCCGCTTGAACGCTGGAATGAAGGCAAAAATCCCCGGCATGTTGCCATCTCTCTCTCAGGAGAGCCTACTCTTTTTCCGCTTCTTCCGGAACTCATAGACGAGTATAAGGCACAGGGGTTCACAACTTTTGTTGTAAGTAATGGTACTGTCCCTGACATGATGGCAAAGATAAACCCTGCTCAGTTATACATGAGCCTTGATGCTCCTGACAGGGAAACATATGAAAAGGTCTGTGTTCCGAACTCCTCTTCATTATGGGACAGTATTCTCAGATCCCTTGAAGTACTCAAAACCAAGGAAACAAGGACAGTCATTCGCATAACCCTTATAAAAGGGGTCAATATGTTCAACTCCGAAGGTTTTGCAGAACTCATAAAGATAGCCGAACCTGATTATATAGAGGTCAAAGCCTATATGCACCTTGGTTTTTCAAGAAAGAGATTGCCCCGTGAAGCAATGCCTTCCCATGAAGAAGTAATGGCCTTCTCAGAAGAACTGGCAGAACATCTCGGCTACAAGGTTGCAGGGGATGTTGAGGTCAGCAGGGTTGTCCTGCTTTCAAAAGATGGGCTTGTTTCCCCTCTTATGTAGTATAATAATCTTCCATATGAAGAATTAACGATGCTTACCTGTCACAACTTATATTTATAGCAACGCATACATAAGCAACAAAAATAATCGAAGATATAGATAATCTCTTCATTTCAACCGGAGTATTCACACAATGTCAGAACAATCCGCTCATTCAAAATATGAATTCAAAAAGAAATTAGAGGAATTGCGTGTCAAAAAAGGACGTGGTACCGAACTGATTTCTTTGTACATCCCCCCCACAAAGCAAATATCCGATGTTACATCCCAGCTCAAAGGCGAACACGGCCAGGCTGCTAACATCAAATCCAAGGTAACACGTGATAATGTACAGGGTGCACTGGAATCCCTCCTTTCAAGATTAAGATATGTAGAAGTTCCTGAGAATGGTATCGTTTTTTTCACAGGCGCTGTGGACATAGGTGCCAACAAGACCAGCATGGAAACAACCATAGTCGAGCCACCACAGCCTATTGTAACATACAGGTATCACTGTGACTCCTCATTTTTCCTTGAACCACTTGAGGAGATGTTAAGAGATGCTAAAACATACGGTCTCCTGGTCCTTGACAGGAGAGAGGCAGCAATAGGTCTTCTTGTGGGCAAGCATATTGAACATTTCAGGACTCTTACCTCAACTGTTCCCGGAAAACAGAGAAAAGGAGGTCAGAGTGCTCACAGGTTCCAGCAATTGAGGCTCATTGCCATTCATGAGTTCTACAAACGTATTGGTGATGCTGCAAGTGAGGTTTTCATGGCTGTAGATCACAAAGACTTCCAGGGTGTTCTCATCGGTGGTCCATCTCCTACAAAGGAAGAATTTGAATCCGGAGAGTTCCTGCACCATGAGTTGTTGAAAAAACAGCTCGGTCTTTTCGATGTTGCGTACACCGATGAATCAGGACTTTCAGAACTCGTCAATGCTGCCAGTGAAAGGCTTTCAGACATAGATCTGATGGTTGAGAAAAAGCTCATGCAGCGGTTCTTTGTAGAGCTGGTTTCCGATTCCGGAAAGGCAGCCTATGGTGAGACCCAGGTCCGTAGCAACCTGGATATCGGTGCAGTGGAAATACTCATGATATCCGAAGGCCTGAGAGCAGAAAGACTCACTTTGAAGTGTCCAAATGGAGATTATGAGGGTAAAGTAACCCGTAATTTCAAACCGGGAGAGCAGGATGGTTATGGCGGACTATGTCCTGTTTGTGGCAGCAATGTTGAGGTCATTGAAAAGGTCGATATCGTTGATGAACTCTCAGAACTGGCAGATCAGATGGCAACAGAAGTGGAATTCATATCCGCGGACTTTGATGAGGGTTCCCAGCTCCTGAATGCATTCGGTGGTATAGTGGCAATATTGCGATTCAATACCGGTGTCTGATCTATTATAATAGTGTAGGTGTTATCTTTGTTCCTCGAATTTAAAAAACAGGTTACTACAGCTCTTGAAAATGCCCTTGCATCCCTTGGCCTTGAAACGGATGATCTGGGACTTGAGCCATCCCATCATGCAGATATTGCTTCAAAGGTCGCTTTCAGGCTGGCTGCACAGGCAAAGAGCAATCCAAAAGAGCTTGCTGAAAGAATAGTTGCTGCTATTGAATTGCCTGAAGGTTCCCTTATAGGTGATATCAAAACCACAGGTCCTTACATCAACATAACTGCAGGACGTAATTATGTTGACAACACGGTCAACAGCATACTTGAAGAAAAAGAAGCTTTTGGCGGTAATTTCTGTAAGGGCAGGATACTGCTGGAACATACTTCAGCCAATCCGAATGGTCCTCTGCATGTTGGCCACATACGTAATTCCATAATTGGTGACACACTTGTGCGTATACTCAAAAAAGCAGGCTATGAAGTTGAGACCCAGTACTATGTTAATGATATGGGTCGCCAGATAGCTATTGTCTCATGGGCTCTCTCACTTTTTGAGTTTGACACATCCAGAAAACCCGACCATGCAATAGCAGACGTTTACATCAAGGCAAACGCTTTGCTCAATGAAAACCCGGAAAAGGTGGCTGAGATTGACAAACGCATGCAGCTTGTGGAAAGTGGCGATGAAGAAACGATAAAGAGCTTTGATGAAGCTGTAGGTTTTGCTGTTTCAGGCATCAAGGAAACCCTTTTACGTATGAACGTAAGCCATGACAGTTTCCCTCATGAATCCGGTTTTATTCGCTCAGGTGCTGTTTCCAGGATCGTAGAGGAGATAAAAGCAACCGGAAGAACCGAAGATGATAATGGTGCTCTGGTAGTAGACCTTTCAGATTATGGTTTTGAAAAGACACTTGTCATACAGCGCACAGATGGAACATCCCTGTATACAACACGTGACCTTGCCTACCATGAGTGGAAAGGAGAACGTGCAGACAGGATGATCGATGTGCTTGGAGCAGATCATAAACTCATATCCGGTCAGCTCAAGGCAACTCTCAATGCCATCGGCAAGCCTGAACCTGAAATTGTAATATTCGAGTTTGTCTCACTTCCTGAAGGCTCCATGAGTACCCGTCGCGGTAAGTTCATCTCTGCCGATGACCTGCTTGACCAGATAGAGCAACAGGCATATGTGGAAGTTGAGAAACGCAGGCCGGAAATGACAGATGAGTTCAAGAAGGAAGTTTCCAGAATGGTAGGAATCGGTGCTGTGAGGTACGATATTGTGAAAGTCTCCCCTGAGAAATCCACAGTTTTCAACTGGGAAGAGGCTCTTGACTTTGAGAAACAGGGCGCTCCTTTCATACAGTATTCCTATGCACGTGCATGTAATATACTGAAAAAAGCAGAGGAAGAAGGTAAATGGGACCCAGCCCAGAAGATCGATCCTTCACTTCTGACCGAGGATACGGAAATTGACCTCATCAAGAAAATGGCATCCTTTGACAGTATCATAGATCTCTGTGCAAGGGATCTTAAACCACATACAATAGCAATCTATGCCAGAGAACTCGCAGATTCCTTCAACCAGTTCTACAGGTTCGTACCTGTGGTAAGTGCTGAAGAGGATGACATAAGAGCAAGCAGGCTGGCTCTTGTGAACTGTGCAAAGATCGTTCTTTCAAATGCTCTCGACACACTCGGTATCGGTGCACCTGAATCAATGTGAGAAAGCAATCCTTTCTCATTAGGTTTTTTTTTGAAAAATAATCGACTTCAATAATCCGGGAAATTACCATGAGCAAGATAGCTTATCTCTATGTCTTTGATACTATGGCCGACTGGGAGCCAGGCTTTTTGATAGCTGAAATAAATACGGGGCGCTACTTCCAAAAGGATGCTGCAAAATACATTGTCAGGACAGTTGGTATCACAAAAGAACCTGTTATCACCATGGGAGGAGTACGTATCGCACCAGATATAAGCCTTGAAGAGTGCACAACTGACGATGCCGGAGTCCTGATTTTGCCTGGTGGTGATACCTGGCTGGAGGATATCCATGTTCCTCTGCTGGATAAGGTCAAAGAGTTCCTGAATGCAGATGTCCTTGTGGCTGCCATTTGTGGTGCAACAATGGGCCTTGCCAAAGCAGGACTGCTGGACAACCGTCCTCACACCAGTAATGATCTGGGATATCTGAAAGCAGTCTGTCCTGCTTACACCGGAGAAAAGTTCTATCGCCATGAATCTGTGGTTCCTGACGGCAATCTGATAACTGCATCAGGTGTTGCTCCTCTGGAGTTTGCACGTGAAGTTCTCAGAGAGCTTGGTGTTTTCTCAGCCCAAACCCTTGAAGCATGGTATCAGTTGTATGTTACACACGAAGCACAGTATTTCTATTCGCTTATGGGGTCGCTGGAGAAGTGAGATATATTATAATGCTCTTATTTCAACATCTTAAACCTCATTTTTTCAGATCGAACACCCATCTGCTGATTCCGGGCGCCACATTACCGCATCTTCGGTGGAACTGAACTTCAAATCCCATGTTTTCATATTCATCTATAAGTCCAGGGATCTGCTCTTTTGGTTTGAACGTATAGAAATGCACATACCCCCCTGTTTTTACAAGTGAGGAAATGCTTTGAAGGAAATGGTCCATGCCATAGGGTGTTGGTATGATCGCCCTGTCAAATTCCATCTTTAACATTTTGGGTATGCAGTTTGCGTCAGCATTGATTATCTGGACGTTTCCTTCGACCTTATTGAGCCTGCAGTTCTGTACAAAAGCTTTGCAGGCATCACTGTTCATTTCCACTGCAACAACCCTCGCACCGGCTGCTGAAGCAGGGATTGCAAAAGGCCCTACTCCTGAGAAGGGTACCAGCACGTCCTCACCGGTTTTAACCAGTGATGCTATTCTTTTCCTTTCAAAAGAGAGCCTCCCGTTGAAAAAAGCCTGCTTCAGGTCTATCCTGTAAGCAAAACCGAATTCCCTGTGGATGGTCTCCGTCCTGTCACCGGCAATTATCTCAAGATCAGCGACTCTCCTGTCACCATCAAGTTTTGAGACCTTGTTTAGCACAACCTTAATACTCTGCATCCTATCCATGATGGCCAGAGCTATGTCTGCATTGTATCTTTCCATACTTTCAGGAACAGACACAATTGCAATATCTCCGATAACATCAAAACGATTGGGTAGCTTGTCGAGTTCCTCTTCAGGGATTCTTCCTTCCAGTTCTTCTTTAAGGCTCATTTTTCTGTCTGTTTTTTGCTTACGCTACAAAGTCTTAAAAGCATTGGTGCATAATAGCCTGTTCTGGAGATAAAAGATGCTGGAAATTGCTGTTGAGGTCGTTCAGTTCAAACTCCTGGAAGGAGTCAGTGAGAATGAATTTCTTGCAGCATCAAATATCATGATGAAGGAACTTGGCTCACTTGAAGGTTTTATTGATCGTGAGCTCTTGAAAAAAGATGATGGCAGCTGGATGGATTCACTTCACTGGGAAAGCATGGATGCAGCCACAAAAGCTGCAAAAGATACTCTTAAACTTCCATTGTGTCTGGAATATTTCAAGCTTATAGACGAGTCAAGTATGGTAATGAGCCATTACAGGCTTTCCCAGCATTTCGAATCATGATCCTCACTAATTCTCTGTTTATTCTTTCGTATATCCGGGTGTGACTTTCTTCTCAAGCATTGTAAATGAGATATCTATTAGTATCGCAAGCATAATCGCAGGTATGGCACCTGCCAGAAGAGTCCTTGTGTTGTAACCTATAAGTCCCTGGAATATTATTTCCCCAAGTCCGCCACTCCCGATAAAAGCTGTCAGTACCGCAATGCTGTTAGCCAGTATGCCTGCAAACTTGATTCCCGCGAACATTGCAGGATATGCATTTGGAAGCCTTATGTGCCTGTGGATCTGCCACTGGCTTAATCCCACACCTTCTGCGTAATCTATCAGTGCAGGGTCAACATTGCTCAGGCCGATGTATGTGTTCTTGATAATAGGAAGCAGTGCACGTAACATTATAGCAACCACTGCAGGAGTGAAACCAATTCCAAGGAACGGGACCATGATAGCCACAACAGCAAAACTGGGAACTGCCTGCACAAGATTTGCAAACTTCATCACGACAAATTCCAGTTTCTTACTGTAGAGTGATGCAAAAGCAAGAGGTATAGAAACAGCTATGCTAACAAATAATGTGGTGTAGACCAGAACGATATGCTCCCATGTGGCATCAAGTACAGTTTCAAGTATTACCATGTCCCATACCTCTCATGGAGCTTTTTCTCAACAATCCCCGCAAAGCCGTCAAGGAAAACGGCAAGCAGACCTGTCCACAGTCCGGCAACAAGGATCGCATCTTTCTCATAGAGCTGGATACCGTTCTGCAATACGGTCCCAAGACCTCCTGCAGCAACCAGTCCTCCCAGTGTCACAACACCCATGCAGAAAACAAGCGCTATCCTGATACCGCCTGCTATCAGTGGCAATGACATGGGTATCCTCACTTTGAACAATGCTTCGCGTGGTGAAAGCCCAATGGCATGGGCAACGTAAGTGTATTGCTCGTCCACTCCTTTCAGGCCTGTATATGTATTCCTTGCCACCGGAAGAATGGAATAGAGCACGCATGCTGCAATTGTCGGACCTGCACCAAGTTTCAGGATTGGAAGGAGCAGCACAATGAGTGCAAGATCAGGTATCGTTTCAACGATATTCAGGAAATTCAATACCGGATTTGCGGTCTTTGGTCTCATATATATGAAAACACCAACTGTAACACCAATAATGATGGACAGCAACAGAGCTATACTGAACATATGCAAATGCTCAATGGTACGCATCGTCATCAGGTGCTTGTCCCATACATTCGCAATGATCTGTAATGTTAACATACGGTCTCCTTCAGATAAGTTTCAGCAATACTTCATCAGATACAAGGATACCAATGGGATGTTTTGAATTCATCACAATTGCAAGGTATTCGCCGCTGTTCTTCAGTTCCGAGAGTGCAAATGAAACCGAATCAAGTGGCTGGAATGTTTTAACAGGCCTTGCCACATCGGCCAGTTTCTGAGTTTTGACCCTGCATTTCATAAGGTCCATCATTGTGACCTGTCCGAGAAGTTCATCCCCTTCAAATACAAAAGCAGTTTCAAGATCCCTCGTTGTCATCTCTTCAACAGCGTCACAGGAATCTATTTTTCCATCAAATACATACTTTTCATCAAACGGGGACATCAGATCTTTGACGTTAAGGGTATCCATATGCTTGAATTTGCGCTGGGTATCAACGATATCAGCCACAAGGTCGTTTACAGGATTGAAGATGAGTTCCTCAGGAGGACCGACCTGTACAAGTTTTGCCTGGTCCATTATGGCTATCCTGTCCCCAAGTATGAGTGCTTCCTCAATGTCATGGGTCACGAATACGATTGTCCGGTTGATCTCGTTCTTTATTTTAAGGAACTCTTTCTGGAGCTGTTTCCGTAATATCGGGTCAAGTGCACCGAAAGGCTCATCCATCAAAAACAGGGGCGGGTCCATTGCCATGGCTCTTGCAAGTCCGACCCTTTGCTGTTGTCCGCCACTCAATTGTCTCGGATATCTGTCCATGAACATGTCAGGTGGAAGAGAAACGAAATCCAGCAGTTCCCGAACTCGCTCATCTATTCTGCTCTTCTTCCAGCCCTCAAGCTTTGGAACAAGACCTATGTTTTCCCCGATCGTCATATGGGGAAAAAGGCCAATATTCTGAATAACATAACCCATATTACGACGCAGCCGGACCGGGTCAACTTCACGGGTGTCAAGCCCGTTGATGGTAACGCTTCCGGAATCCTGCTCTATCATACGGTTCATCATTCTCAGCGCGGTGGTCTTTCCCGAACCGCTGGGTCCGATGAGAATAAGCAGCTCTCCACCCTGAATCTCAAGATCCAGGTCTTTTACTGCAAATCCGGTACCATACTTTTTTGTGATCCCCTTGAACTGGATCGAATCGATTCGGTCAAATAGTCTTTCGGTTTGCATATCTGCACCCTGACTGAGATCCTGTTTTTAAAAAAGAAGAAAGGGATATACTGGTTCTTATCCCTCTATGATTCCTTCGTCAACAAGGAACTGATATGCAATATCTCTGGGTTCCTTCTGCTCAATATCGAACTGATAGTTCAACTGCCTCATGGTGTCGGTGTCAATTGCACCGTCAAGTTTCTTCATTGCAGCAATAGCATCAGGATTTTCCTCTGCGAACTGCTCTGTCACTATAAGAATAGCATCGTAAGGTGGCAGTGCGTTCTTATCATCCTGAAGAACCCTGAGCTCGAACACCTCATTCCTGGTGTCGGTAGTGTAAGCGGAAATAGCATCCACCTGGCCGTCCTTTATAGCTTCGTACATTACGGTGGCTACTGCCTGCTTATAGTCATTGAACTCAAAACCGTAAACATCCTTTATACGTGGAAGACCATCCTCGCGGGTTGCAAATTCAGGATCAGTTCCAATTGTCATTTCTGCAGCGTATGGTTCAAGGTCGCTTATCTTCGTAATATTATTCTCTGCCGCCCAATCCTCTTTTACTGCGATAGCATATGCATCCTCAAATCCAAGGTTGCTTACTATCATTACGCCATCCTGCTCCAGAAGACCCGCTTCTGTTTCATTGAAAACGACCTGCCTGTCCCAGTTATCAAGCTGGCTCAGGTTGAGTATCTGGCTGTACGCAGTCCCGGTGTACTCGGCATATACGTCTATCTGGCCGGCTTTCAATGCCTCATAATTGACAAATGTGCCACCAAGACCCTGCTTTACATCGGTTTCATATCCGGCATCTTCAAGCACAAGAGCTGTCATGTGTGCCAGAATGTATGATTCCTGAAAGAGTTTAGATCCTATCACAACAGTTCCTTTTTCTACATCTGTGTCAGCAGGTGTTTCAGTACATCCGCTGGCAAAAAGAGTCATAATTACAACTAACGTTATCATTATTGTCTTTCTCATTATTCAACACCCCGAAAATCGCTTATTGAAGCTAACCGTATTTCCGTACGACTTCCCTGTAATATACATTAAGTGCACTTTTTATAAATGTATCTATACAGTAGTTCCATATGAATTTTTGATATAAGACCCAACAATATGTCTGGCAGATTTCAATGTTTTCCAAGTTCAAGAAAATGATATAATAAAAAAATCAGAGGACTGGAACGAGATATGAAAGAAGGGTGTTATCCCTCATTTTCAGATCTCGCAGAAATTATTCTTCAATTTCTCAGTCAGCTTGATGTTCTCTGAATAATCAACCGGTACATCCAGCAGCCAGACACCGCCGGCATTCAATGCTTCAGCGAGCTTTGGCTTCAGTTCTTCCGCTCTTTCGATCTTCACACCATTTGCACCGAAGCTTTTGGCCAGCATTACAAAGTCAGGATTTGTAAAATCAATGCCTATGGTCTCGTTGAAAGTTTTCTTCTCGTGCCATTCGATAAGGCCGTATTTTGAATCATTGAATATGATAACAGCAAAATTACATCCAAGTCTCACAGCAGTTTCAAGATCCTGGAGGTTCATGAGGAAACCGCCATCTCCTGAAATCACAACAACTTTCTTTTCAGGTTTGATCAAACTTGCTGCGATGGCACCGGGGAGTGCAAATCCCATAGTTGCGAGTCCATTGGACATGAAAACAGTGTTGGGTTCATATGCAGGGAAAAGCCTTCCAACCCATAATTTATGAGCACCGACATCGCTTATCAGCAGGTCCCCTCTGTCTATAGATTCTCTGACATCATAGATTATCCTCTGCGGTTTCATGGGGAATGACAGATCTTCCATGTAGTCCTCGATTTCCGCTTTCATTCTTGAGCGGACTTTAGAGAATCTGGGTGGCATCTCTATTTTAAAATCACATTGTTGTCTCAGGTTGAAAAGTGCCTGCTTTATGCTACCTATAAGCAGAATGTCCGGCATATAGCTCTCATCTATTTCCGGGTGGTCAGTATGGATGTGTATTATCTTCTTTGACTTTTCAGGGTTCCAGAATTTTGGGCTGTACTCCACATAATCGTATCCTATGCAGATAACAAGGTCAGCCATTTCAAATCCGCACATGATGTGGTCATGGTCTTTGATGCCCATTGAACCAAGATAGTGTTCATCATCGGCAGCTACAGCACCTTTTCCCATGAATGTTGTTACCACCGGAACACCCGTAAATTCGACAAGTTTCCTCAATTCAGTTGAGGCTTCTTCCCTGAATATCCCGTTTCCTGCAAGAATAATAGGCATTGAGCTCTCTTTTATCATATCCGCAGCCTTTTTGAGTTCCCTTTCATCAAGAAGACTGATGTGTGGATAGGTCTTTTTGGAGATCGGCTCTTTCGTAGTTTCTTCCTTTGCCACATCTTCCGGAAGTTCTATGTGTGTTGCTCCCGGACGGTCCGTAGCAATTTCAAAGGCTTTGTGAACGATCTCAGGAATAAAATCAGGTTTCATTACCTTTGAATTCCATGTTGTGAACTGTTTGAAGGCAGTCACGATATCGATATACTGGTGCGACTCCTTGTGTGTCTTTTCAAGTGCAGACTGCCCTGTGATGGCTACAAGAGGTGCCCTGTCAAGTTGTGCATCGGCAACGCCTGTGATAAGGTTCGTGGCTCCGGGTCCCAGTGTTGCAAGGCATACTCCGGGTCTGTGTGTTATCCTTCCATATACATCTGCCATAAAAGCGGCACTCTGTTCATGTCTTGTGGGGATGAATCTGATCCTGGATCTCAGGAGGGAATCTGTAAGGTCGATGGTCTCTTCCCCCGGTACGCCGAATATATATTCAACACCTTCATTTTCAAGACACTTTACAAAGAGGTCGCTACCTTTCATCTTAATACACCTTCATGGATTTGACAGTCATGAACTCCAGCATTCCGACACGGTATAGCTCTCTTCCAACACCGCTTTTCTTCATACCTCCAAATGGGAGCCGCGGGTCAGAGCCTACAATATTATTTATTGATATCATTCCGCATTCTATATACCTTGTCATTCTCATGGCCTTTTCAGTTTCCCTGCTCCAGATACTGGCACCCAGCCCGAATTCTGTGCTGTTAGCTATTTTGATAGCATCTTCCTCATTTTTGAAGCTAATTATGGGTGCTACCGGTCCGAAAGTCTCATCCCGGACAACAGGAGCATCTTTGTTTATATCATTGAGAATTGTTGGCGTGTAGAATAAGCCTTCTCCCTCTTTCGGACCACCTTCAAGCAGTACGTTTGCTCCCATTTTCAGGGTTTGAGCTACCTGCTGGCTCAGGAGTTCTCTCTGTTTTTCATTTGCCATGGGTCCCATATCGGTCTTAGGGTCCATTGGATCGCCTATGTTGAGATCATTTGTATTCTCTATGAACAGGTCTGTGAAATCATCTACAATCTTTTCATCAACCAGTAAACGTTTGGCTGCAATACAGCTTTGTCCACAGTTCTGGAACCGACCTGATACCGCTGCTTTTGCCACTTTTTCGATATCTGCATCTTCCAGAACAATTAAAGGATCGCTGCCACCAAGCTCAAGAACGAACTTTTTGATGTTCCTTCCTGCGGTTTCTGCTACCTTTTCTCCTGCTGGGCGGCTGCCGGTGAAAGAAACAGCATTTATTTCATCTCTGGCTATTAGTGAGGATGCTGTAGGTCCATCCACAAGGAGTGTCTGGTACACCCCTTCAGGAAATCCTGCTTCGATAAAGATATTCTCAAGTTCAAGGGCACACATTGGTACATTACTTGCATGCTTTAAAAGTACTGTATTTCCACCTGCAAGAGCAGGTATTCCAAATCTCAAAGCCTGCCAGAAAGGAAAATTCCATGGCATGATACTCAGGACAGTGCCCACAGGTTCATAGACAAAACCGGATGTTTCGGCATCGGTTTCTACAAATTCAGCCGCAAGGAACTTATCTGCATTCTCAGCGAAATAATCACAGGTCCATGCGCATTTCTGTATTTCTGCAAGGGACTCTTTGATCGGTTTACCCATTTCCTTTGTGATGATCTCTGCAAGTTCCTCTTCCCTGTCCCTCAGAACTTCAGCCACACATTCAATGGAAAACGTTCTTTCAACAATAAGTTCTTTTTTCCATTCACCAAATGCCTTTCTTGAGTCTTTTATCTTCTGATCGACCACTTGCTGAGAATAGAGATCGAATTCTCCATTCAATTCCCCGGTTGCAGGATTTACAGAACTTATTTTCACCAATTTGAATTCCCCTTTGCACCTTAATACGTAATATAGGAATTTGCACTCCTTTCTTCTATTTAATAGTTGATATGATATATAATTGATTTAAAAAATCTCAAAAAAAGTATAATAAAAAATAAAGAGAACAAAAAAGAAGAATTTGAAAATCATGAAGTGGTTGTAATTTTCACATCATCTTTATAGCTTTGATATTCATGAACTCATAGAACCCATGTTTTGAAAGCTCTCTTCCCATCCCGCTTTTCTTCACTCCGCCAAAGGGCAGGCAGGCTTGTGGTGTGCAGAATGAGTTGATCCCAACCATTCCGGTTTCAAGTTCAGAAGCGATTCTCATAGCCCTGTTACGGTCCTGGCTCCATACACTGGCACCCAGTCCGAACTCGGAATCGTTTGCAAGTTCAATGGCCTCGTTCTCATCCTTAACGGTAATTATCGGTGCCACAGGTCCGAATGTCTCTTCCCTCATGGCCCTCATATCCATGCTCACATCACCGAGAACGCTTGGTGAATACATGTACCCCTCACTTTCCATCCTTCCTCCGGGAATGAGGACTTTAGCACCCTTTGATATCGCATCATTGACCTGGTTTTCCAGTATCTTCACCTGCTCTTCCCTGACCATTGGACCGATATCCGTGTCAGGGTCCATTGGGTCGCCGACATTCAGGTTCTCAGTTCCTTCAACAAACCGTTCCGTGAACTCTTCTGCTACGTCTTCCATTACTATGAAACGCTTTGCTGCTATGCATGTCTGTCCCGTGTTGATGAATCGGCTTGGGACACCGACCTTTGCAGCCATTTTCACATCGGCATCATCAAGAATTATGAAAGGATCACTGCCACCGAGTTCCAGCACGAACTTCTTCATGTTATGGGCTGCAAGCTCTGCAACCTTCTGTCCGGCATCGTATCCTCCTGTGAAGGACACGGCTTTCACTTCGTCCCTTGAGATAAGTGAGGATGCAGTCTTTCCGTCGATGAGCATGGTTTGGAAGACACCTTCAGGAAATCCGGCTTCAATGAAGATATTCTCAATTTCAAGTGCGCACATGGGCACATAACCGGAGTGTTTGAGAAGCATGACATTCCCGCCTGCCAGTACATGTGCTGCGGCGCTGAGCACCTGCCAGAATGGGAAGTTCCAGGGTTTGATCGCGAGCACGGTTCCCATTGGTTCGTAATGTATCATGGAATCGCATGAGTTCTCTTCCGCAGGCTCAGGTTCAAGCATCTTCTCCGCATTATCTGCAAAATAGTCGAACATGGTGGCACATTTTACAACTTCAGGAACAGCCTGCTTCATGACCTTTCCCATTTCGGTAGTGATGAGTTTACCATACTGCTGCTTGTTCTTTCGTAACAGGTCGGCAAAATTCCTCAGAAGCTCGTTACGTTCTGAAACATCAGTTCTTTTCCATTCCCTGAAAGTCTCAGCAGATTTTTTGAGCATCTGATCTACCTGCTCGTCAGTATGCATTTCTACTTCACCGATGACTTTTCCTGTTGCAGGGTTGATGGATGAGATGGTGGTCATGATAATTCCTCGAAATCAATGATATAATTGAAATGTCCCATATTTGGTATTATTGATTGATCTGAAAGTGAGAGTTGTTCCCGATTGGCCGTTTATCTCATGGCAATCTGCACAACCGTAGGGTACTTTTTCATGATCGCATAGGCTATGGACTTTCCTACCCAGAGCTTTCCCTGCTGCATCCGGCGCATATTACTCATATCTCCAAGTATCTGTAATGCTTCAAGAGCCTGTGGATCGTTAAGGTAACAACTATCCGGAACCTTTGTGTCTGAAAAGAAAAGGACAGGCAGCTTTAGTTTTCCATGAAGGTCCTGAGGCAGTTCTTCGCCGATAGTCTGCAATACACTTCTGTCAAAGGTGTGCTCTTTCCCTGATTTTGTCCTTGAAACTGGTCTTTCTTCTGCCAGGAGCTGAGCAAGGCTCTTGCGCTCTGAAACGATACCGTCGTTCAGTTTTCCCATTTCCAGTCTCATCCACCGCGTGAAGATGGAGTCATCGGTCATTGGATGTCTTCCGGACATATTCGCACTTCTCTATAAATGTGGGGAATATTGTTTTATTCCCAATGTTACTTTATACTCTTTTTCTTAAAATGCTTTCATGTTGGAGTGTAAGTAATTCGATCTAAACAGAAGCTTCATTCTTATTTTCTTCAGGGTTAACGATTTAAACTTTGTGAACGAGTAATATTTATGGATGCTCTTAAGGTTTTGAAGGAGCATGAGAACGTTATCAAAGAACGTTTTGGTGTAAGGAAAATAGGTCTTTTTGGCTCATTTGCCAGAGGTGAAGCAAGTGACAAAAGCGATGTAGATATACTTGTGGAGTTTACCGAGGGCGAAAAGACATTTGATAACTTCATGGAACTGAAATTTTATCTAGAAGAGCTTTTTGAAAGAGATGTCGATCTTGTAATTGAGACAGCTATCAAGCCAAGATTGAAGAATTATATCATGAGGGAAGCTGTTTATGCCTAAGGACTACTATGTTTTTTTCGATGACATGCTCGTTGCCATTGATAAAATAAAAAAGTATGTAGATTCTTTATCCTATGAGCATTTTTCAGCGGATGAAATGAGAATTGATGCTGTATTGAGAAATCTTGAGATAATAGGTGAAGCAGCTGGTAATATTCCATTAGAGGTAAGAGAAAAGTATCCTCAAATTCAGTGGAAAAAGATTGTAGGGCTAAGGAATATTATAATTCGCGAGTATTTCGGAGTTGACATGGAAATTGTCTGGGATATAATTGAGAATAACCTTGGTAATCTAAGAAATGATGTTCAGAAAGCTCTGCTTGAGTGCAGAGATTATTGATCTTAAATCTGGCAGGGTTATTATGAATCATTTGTCTTCTGTTTTTGAAAACTCAATCCGAAAAGTAAAGGCGGAAGTTCTTGAAGCTTTTCAGAACGAGGATGTCAGGATAGTTCTTTTCGGTTCGAGGGCAAGGGGAAACGCCCACTGTACTTCTGATATTGATATTGGCGTTCTGCCACTGGGAAAGTACGACAGAAAAAAGTTAACTGCCCTGAGGGCAAAATTCGAGGAGATGAACATTCCTTATACCGTGGACCTGGTGGACCTTTCTACCGTTTCCGGGGAATTCAGACAGAAAGTGCTTG
>DAZF01000015.1 GCA_002507205.1 Methanolobus sp. UBA32
AATGTGGTCAATATGCCAACATTGCAGATGTTCTAGGTCATTATGGTCCCATTCCGGTAACTGATAATGATCCAAGCCACTACAATGTGAACTGTGGACCCGACATTGATATTGAGAAATATATCAATGGAAATGATGCTGATCAGGCTCCTGGAGTTCTGCTTGCTGTGGGTGATGAGATCATCTGGACCTTTGTTGTGGAGAACACAGGCAATGTTCCATTGGAGAATATAGTTGTTGATGATGACAAACTGGGAATAATTCCTTCATCAAACATTATTTCGAAGAGCATCAACAATGATGACATCCTGGATCCTGGGGAGGTCTGGACATATGAGCTAAGGGATAGCATGCAGGAATGTGTTCCACAGCACAAGAACACTGCAGTTGTTACGGGTGAGTTTGAAGGTGATGAAGTTACAGACGAGGATGTAGCCAATTACTACTGCCAGCCTGTAGTACCACTGCTGAGTCCTGTTGGAATGATGGTGTTCGTCACATCTCTTGGACTTGTAGGCGCATTCTATCTTAGAAGGAGGGATTAATTCCTCCTTTTCTTTTCTTAAAATAAGTTCTGATTTTAGCTACCATTAGTAATTTAACATTGTTTCACTTAAATTTACAGAGTTGAATATTCCTTTTATACTTACTTTAAACTAAAATGTATTTTCCTTAATATTTTTACGTAACAATGATACTGAATTTAGTTTGCTGTATTGCTATATATTGTGGCAACTAACTCATTATTGTTAATATATTCTTTATAAGAAGGGAGCGGAAAATAATGAACAGATTACATGTAANNAATAAAATGGTTATTTATCAAAATGACTTAACTGATCCTGATGCGCCATGGTATGATGATGATCCTATGAGGGATTCAGGTACGCTTTTCAGTGATAATATGGCTACAGTAGGCCCTGATGAAAGCGGATATGATTTGAATGAAATATATGCGCACTATGATATTGCATCTGATACACTCTATGGTATGGCTACAGTATATGGTCTGCCAGGTGACCTTGATGGAGACGGAAGCATATCCAGTCTTGTTTCTAATGGAGACACAGTGGGTCCCGTAACAGGACAACCCATCAATGGTATTGGTGTTGGTGAACAATTCAGTATTACACTGACCCAGGGTTCCAAAAGCCTGCTTATCACTGTTTCCGGAAACGACTGGACAGTTTCCCCGCTTAGCGGTACATTCCCTGGCTTTTCAGAAGCAAATGTATATGCAGCTAACAGCCAGGCCGGAAATGCAGTGTATGAAATAGCGGTAAGCGGTATCGCTGCCCATTTCAATCTTGTTCCTGGTGAGGATCTTGAAGTCAGGGTAATTGCCGGAGGAAACCTCGACATACCTGGAGAGGACCAGGCAAGTATCTTTGTTGCTATACCAAACCCGGAGATCGATATTGAGAAGGCAACCAACGGTGTGGACGCAGATAATCCAACAGGACCAGTACTTCAGCCTGGGGATGATGTCACATGGACCTATGTTGTTACTAATACCGGAAATGTGCCACTGGAAGATGTAGTTGTCACAGATAATAAGCTTGGTACAATATCCAATATTGTAGATCAGGGTAACGGTGACAATATACTAGACATTGATGAGGTATGGACCTATGAGGCAAATGGAACGGCTGAATGTGGTCAGTATGCTAATATTGCTGATGTTGTAGGTTACTATGATGTCATTCCGGTAACTGATGAAGATCCAAGCCACTACATCGTAAGGTGTGAACCCGATATTGACATTGAGAAGCACACCAATGGCTTTGATGCAGATTACCCTGCAGGTCCACAGATAGAGGTAGGACAGACCATTAAGTGGGAATACTTCGTAACCAACAATGGTAACGTACCACTGGAGAATATCGTTGTTGTGGATGACGTAATCGGTACGATTGGGGATGATAAGATTGTTTCCAGGAGTATGAACAATGATAATATTCTCGATGTAGGCGAAACATGGACCTATGTGGTTACTGATATTCTGGAGGAATGTGTTCCACAGTATGAGAATATTGCTGTTGTAACCGGTGAGGATGAGCAAGGTGCCGTCGTAACTGATGAGGACCCAAGTCACTACCACTGCCAGCCTGTTGTCCCACTACTGACGCCTGTTGGTATACTGGCTATGGTCGGTGCACTTGGAGTACTTGGAATTGTCACGCTTAGACGTCGTGATTAATTCCAATCCTTTTTCTTTTTCATAGTTTTTTTTCTTGGAGGAAAGATGGCTAAAAAAGACAAACAATTAAAAGGTGCCAGGAAACATAAAACTATAGAAAAAGTAGATGGTCCTTTAGTTCACAGTAAGGGTAATGTGAACGCATTTTTGAAAAAGAACAAGCGTGTTCTCAGGTTCATAGGGCCATATCTCTTTTACATAGCACTTTTCACAGGGACATATGTATTATTTCAGGAGAAGTTCCTTTTCCTGAGTACGTCGACTGCAAGTGCCCTTTCAGTTCTGATGTCTCTCTTTGGAGTTGAAAGTTCTTCTTATGGGCAGTCCGTTTACATGAACGGCTTTTCTGTGATGGTCATAGATGAATGCACGGGGATGTATGAACTGCTGGTTTATGCCGGATGTGTGCTTGCCTATCCTACTACATTACGTAATAAGGCACTTGGTATCGTTCTGGGAATTCCTGCGATGTTAGCTATAAACATGTTCAGGCTGATTTTCCTTTCTTTTGTGGGACTGATGTATCCTGCACTTTTCAGCTATGTGCATTACTATCTGTGGCAGATAACGTTTATCTTCTTGATCGTGATGCTAATGTTACTGTGGATAGAAAAGATAGTAAAGAGTGGAAATATTTGAATGGGGAATAATTTGCAAATAGCAAAGAGTGATGAAGATCCTTGATATGGTCAGCTTGTCTGAAATGGTGGAACTTCCTATGAAGTGTTCATCCTTAAAACACGATAAAACATATGTTTTCAATTATACATTTGAGTGTGGGTGATACTATAAGAAGAACCAAATCGACAATAAGTGTGGAAATATTAAGGGCTGCATTAGAGGGGGCTAAAAAAACACATATTGTATATCGCGCAAATCTGAACTTTGAAGTTGTGAATAAATACCTGTCCTTTTTAAAGGAAAAGGGTTTGATAGAACAAAAAGATAATTTGTATGTCACAACTGAAAAAGGCAGGGAGTTTCAGGAGATTGTAAAGTATTTAGGAATGTAATGTGCAATCGTTCCCACAACCCGCTATATCTTTTATATCCTTAGCATGGCATTGAATTAGCATACTATTTTCTTAAATCTCAATAGGTTTTTAACCGATAACCTGTATAATAAAGCTGGATTTTCATGAATTTTGAATATCATGGATATTAATAATCATAAAAAGGAGGCCATATTATGCTGGAGATCAATAATCTAACAGTTGAAATCGGCGGCCGAAGGATACTGAAAGGCGTTGACCTTAATGTTGAAGCCGGTTACACTAACGTTCTTTTCGGACCAAACGGAGCAGGCAAATCCGCACTTCTTATGACACTGATGGGATTTAGTGGTTATAATGTTGTAGAGGGAGAAATCATTTTTAAAGGAGAGGACATCACCAACATGTCGGTCTTTGAAAGGGCGCAAATGGGTATGGGTATCATGACTCAGAGACCTCCTAATATGAGTGGTGTTAAACTCCATGATCTTTTGAATGTCATTACTAAGGACCTTAAGGAAACTGAAAGTCTTGCTGAAACGCTGGATATGGTCAGGTTCTTTGAAAGGGACGTCAATGTTGGATTTTCAGGTGGAGAGATCAAGAGGTCTGAGCTTCTCCAGCTTTCTGCACAGAATCCCGATTTTCTTCTTCTTGATGAACCTGAATCCGGTGTGGATCTTGTGAGCATTGAACAGCTTGGTCAGACGATTAACCAACTCTTGCAGAAAGACTGTAAATGTGCCGGTGACAGGTGCAAGCACGGCAAATCTGCACTGGTAATTACACATACCGGGCAGGTTCTTGACTATGTAGAAGCTGACAGGGGCTACATCTTGTGTAATGGGACAGTCATGTGTTCAGGAAACCCACGTGAAATGCTGACCGAGATCAAAGAACAGGGATATGAGGAGTGTATCAAATGCAAGCTGATGAAGATTTGAGAAAGAGGGCAGAGGCTGCACTCAAGAAGACTGCCGCTTATGGTGAGGATTTCGACCTTGATGAATACTCCATTGCTTCAAAAGATGTCGAAAAAACCGAGGATCTTGGTGAACTTAGTGAAGAGGACCAGAGGACTCTTCTGAACGTGGGATTCACGCCATCTGAGGAAAACAGGTCAGGTAGTCTCATTATGCTGGATAATGCGGTCACACACACGTCCCTGCGTGATAAGGATGTCGTGGAACTGATGTCCCTCAAAGATGCAATGAAGACTCATGACTGGGTTAAGGATTATGTCTGGAAACTGGTCAAACCGGATGCAGACAAGTATACTGCAATGAGTTATCTTCAGGAAGCTGACGGCTATTTCATCAGGGCTCCGGAAGGCAAAAAATCAAAGATGCCGGTTCAGACATGTTTGCTTCTGGGTTCCAAGCAGGTTTCCCAGACCGTTCACAATATAGTTATTGTTGAAGAGGGAGCAGAGCTTGATGTTATAACTGGCTGTTCTACAAAACATGGAATTGAAAAAGGTCTCCATCTTGGAATCTCTGAGATGTATGTTAAGAAAGGAGCAACCCTGAACTTCACGATGATCCACAATTGGGCAGAACAAATTGGTGTCAGGCCAAGGACTGTCGTTCATGTGGAAGAAGGCGGTAAATACATCAGTAATTATGTGACGCTTAAACCTGTCAAATCCATACAGGCATATCCGACTGTCGTCCTTGAAGGCAAAGGTGCCTTTGCAAGATTGAATACTATCGCAGTGGCACACCCGGGTTCTGAGCTTGATCTTGGAAGCAGGGTTATTTTTAATGCAGAGGATACAAAGGCTGAACTTATATCAAGAACAATTACCACAGGAGGCAATATCATTGCCCGAGGTGAGATGATTGGTAATGCTAATAAGGCGAAAGGTCACCTTGAATGTCATGGACTTGTGCTTGGTGGGGGAATGCAAAGGGCGATCCCTATACTCGAGGCAAATGTTGAAGATATCGAACTATCACATGAAGCTGCTGTGGGCAGAATAGCACGTGAACAGATCGAGTATCTCATGGCAAGAGGACTTACGGAAGAAGAATCCGTGGGTATGATCGTAAGAGGATTCCTTGATGTTGGCATCCAGGGTATTCCGGATGAACTAAAGGCTGATATAGATGCCACAATCGCAAAAATAGGGGAGAATGCTATCTGATTCTCTCTTTTCAAGTTAATTAATCATATGAGGGGAATAAATGAATCAAAAATATGCAGCAATATTTCTAGCAGCCATTATGGTATTATCTGTTTTTTCATATTTCGTTGCCAGTTTTATGGGAGATTCCAACGACGATGAAGTAGCAACAGATTTACAGGATGCACCAGGGTTTGAGATCATTGGAGGGACACATTTTAACGCAGAAATAAATTCTATTTCTGATGGGCTTGCAATTAGTCCGGAGGGTATATCAAATGCAGCATACATTGATTACTCTAAAGTTTATGGTACTCCGCTTCAGGCATTTGCACCAAATATCACGGATCTGTATTCAGTGTATAATACTCTGATCGTCAAAAGATACTCAGCATACAACGATGATGGCTTTGCATTTGAAGCACATGTGCTATCGCCGGAAATTGTAAATTTCCAGTACATGCCAGCAGAAACTTATAACGGTTACCAGATCCTTTTGAGAGGTCAGGAATTATACAATGTTATAGGTACTCCTACATTATTGGGACAGCAAAGCAGTCTTGAGCAGGTTATCGATGTTTCATCAGGTATAGCAAATGCTTCTACAGACTATGCTGAATTGCTTGAATATGTGGAACCGGGAGCTGAATACCAGATGCTGAGTTCTAATGACATTCTTGCTGACCAGCATTACCTGGAATTCAGAGGACTGGAGGACGGTAATTACTCAAGGACAGAGATCTTCCTTAATCCGTCGGACTCTGCACTTAGTACAATATCAGCTCTTGAAGGTAACAGCACTGAAAGAGGTTTGTTGTATGATACAACCATTGAAGATGATGGAAAGATCGTAAAAGTTGTTGTTACGTCCAATGAATCTAATTTCTTCAATCTTGCAATGGAACAATACTGGTGATGTCTTATCACCATTTTCTTTTTTAAATTTCCTGCCACAAGGTTTATACCTGAACAAGTTATTTAATGACTCCAATTGCGCATTATGCAAATATTATATGTGCAGATGCAGTAATTCAGAGCCAATACTTTGGCATTAAACTTTGTGTCAGTTAATTATTGATAACTTTATTACAATCGTAATTGGCCAAATTAGCCGATAACCGGCATACAATGAATAATGAAAAACCATGAGTATACATCATGGTTTCGAAGGAGACTATAATATGGCAGCTAAATTTGATGTTCCAGAAGAACTTGTAAACAAAGCACTTGAGAGTGTAGAACTGGCAAGAGACACAGGCAAATTAAAGAAAGGTATAAATGAAGTGACAAAAGCTATCGAGAGAGGCATCACAAAGCTTGCAGTAATTGCAGAAGATGTCGATCCTGCTGAAGTTATTGCACACATTGCACCACTCTGTGAAGAGAAGAATGCAGCTTACATTTATGTAAAAGAGCAGAAAGAGCTCGGTGCTGCCTGTGGAATAGGTGTTGCTTGCTCTGCTGTCGCTATTATTGACGCTGGCAAGGGTAGTGAGCTTGTTGAAGACATTGCACAGAAAGTAAGTGCACTTAAATAATCCCGATACGTGAGGTATCACTATGGCAGATGAAGATACAGGCTATGCGGCTGAAGTCATCGATGTTATCGGTAATACCGGTATGCATGGTGAAGCCAGCCAGATCCAGTGCCGTGTGCTTGAAGGCCGTGACAAGGGCCGTATAATCACCAGAAATTGTGTTGGTCCTGTAAGACTCGGTGACATCATGATGTTGATCGAGACTTCCAGAGAAGCTAAGAAACTGACTACCAGATGAGGTGACTACAATGGAACAAAGAAAATGTTCTTTTTGCGGTGAAATTCTTGAACCGGGAACCGGTAAGCTCTTCGTAAAAAAGGATGGTTCAACTTATTATTTCTGCACATCCAAATGCGAAAGCAATTTCGATCTCGGAAGGTTACCAAGACGTACAGTCTGGACCGAACAGGGCAGAATACACTTGAAGAAAGCATAATTGGGTGTTCTAAATGGAACAGACATACATTATGATCAAACCCGATGCAGTCCAGCGTGGACTGATGGGTGAGATTATTTCAAGGGTAGAGAGACGCGGCCTTAAGATCGCAGCTATGAGACTGGGTGTCATGAGTGAAGAGAGTGCAAAGGAGCACTACAAGGAACATGCTGAAAGGCCATTCTTTGCTTCACTTATTGAGTATGTGACATCAGGTCCTTCTGTTTCCATGGTAGTGGAAGGAAAGAATTCCATTGCTATCATGCGTGCAGTGAACGGTGCAACAAATCCTGTCGATGCACTCCCTGGAACAATAAGGGGAGACCTCGCAATTGAAACCGGCAGGAATGTAGTACATGCTTCAGATTCAACAGAATCCGCACAGCGTGAAATAGCTATCCACTTCAAGGATTCAGAGATAGTGAACTATTCAAAGATCGATGAGGTTTGTCTCTACGAGTAAGTAGTGACAACTCAGGATGTTTGCGATACTTATATTAAGCAAACGTCCTGAAGTATCCTTTACTCAAAATTGTTTTCCAATCATCCTAACTATCTTTGAAGGGGCTTGTGCATGGCTGTAAATGAAAATCTACGTACACCAATAGTTTCTGTAATGGGACATGTCGATCACGGAAAAACGACTTTGCTTGATATGATAAGGGGAAGTGCCGTTGCCGAAGGAGAGGCAGGTGCTATTACTCAGCATATAGGTGCAACTGAGGTTCCTATTGAGACCATTGTTAGTAAATGTGGGGACCCATCTCTTAAGGACAGGTTTATTGTCCCGGGACTTTTATTCATTGATACTCCCGGACATCATGCATTCACTTCTCTGAGAAGCAGGGGAGGCGCACTTGCAGACCTTGCTATTGTGATCGTTGATATCAATGAGGGCTTTATGCCCCAGACGATCGAAAGCCTTCACATACTTAAGAGATTCAAGACTCCTTTTGTGGTTGTTGCAAACAAGATAGACAGGATACACGGCTGGAATCCTAACAAGAACTCATCTTTCCTTGCTTCATATAACAAGCAGAGTGAGCGTGTAAAGACCGATCTTGACAACAAGTTCTACGATATTGTTGGTGAGCTTTACAATTTAGGATTCAATTCTGAAAGGTATGACCGGGTCAGTGATTTCCAGCGCAATATAGGAGTTATTCCTATCAGTGCGGTAACTGGCGAGGGTATTTCCGATGTACTCATGGTCCTTCTCGGACTTGCCCAGAAATTCCTTGAGAGCAGCTTGCATTATACTGCAAAAAGCCCGGGAATCGGGACAGTTCTTGAAGTAAAAGAAGAGAAAGGTCTGGGAACAACTATTGATACCATACTTTATGATGGAACCATCAAAAAAGGTGATATTATAGTTGTGGGAAGCCTTGGGAATCCTATTCAGACAAAGATCAGGGCATTGCTGAAACCACGTCCGCTTTCTGAGATCAAGGCTGAAGAAAAATTCCAACAGGTAGCTGAAGTCACAGCTGCGGTTGGTGTGAAGATATCAGCCCCGAATCTTGAAGGTGCACTTGCAGGAGCTCCTGTAAGGGTTGTAAGCCCGGAGACCATCGATGCTATTACTGCAGAAGTAAAAAGCGAAATCGCAGATGTCCAGATAGATACTGATTCTGTTGGTGTCACAATTAAAGCAGATACTATAGGCTCTCTTGAAGCTCTTGTAAATGAGCTCAGGAAAGAAGAGATCCCTATAAGAAAAGCACATGTAGGTGACGTCAGCAACAGGGATATTGTGGAAGTTTCAGCAATTGAAGATCCATTCTATTCGGTCATTATCGGATTCAACGTAAAGGTTCTTCCTGATGCAAAAGAGAAGCTTCAGACCACTGCAGAAGTAACACTCTTCAGAAACGATGTGATATATCGTCTGATAGATGATTACAAGGACTGGGCCAAGAAGCAGAAGGAACTTGCGGAGAAAGAGATATCCGATACCATCATCAAACCAGGACGATTCAGAATAATGCCTGATTGTATATTCCGCCAGAGCAAACCGGCTGTAGTAGGTGTGAAGATAGTCAGCGGAGTTGTAAAAACCAACGTTGATGTTGTAAACACAGAAGGTGAAGTAGTTGGTAAGGTAAAAGGTCTTCAGCTAAGGGGAGAGAACATCTCTGAGGCAAAGATTGGCATGGAAGTTGCAATGGCTCTTGAAGGACCGACCGTTGGAAGGCAAATAAAGGAAGAGGATACACTCTTTGTGAATGTCCCTGAAAGACACGCAAAGAGAATCGAACATGAAATTTACGACTCAATGACGGCAGATGAATTAGAGGCACTTGATGCATTTCTTGCAATCAAAAGAAGGGATAATCCTTTCTGGGCAAAATAATTCGAATGCATATTCATAAAGGCATATCATAACAACAGGAACAATAAAACTAATAAGGAGGATAAAATATGGCAGATTTCAAAGTAGTGGTAGCAGACCCTAAGACAAAATCATACCAATTCAATGTCACAGGCGCTGAAGCCAACAAGTTAATTGGAAAATCTATCGGAGAATCCGTAGATGGAGCAATCGCTGGTTTACCAGGATACACACTGAAGATCACCGGCGGAAGCGACAAGAGTGGAATGGTCATGAGACCAGACCTTCCTGGATCAAAGAGGCAGAAAATACTCGTTGCAAATGGAACCGGTTATTCCCCGGTTGCAAAAGGAGTACGCCGCAGAAAGATGATGCGCGGAAAGGAAATTGCACCTGACATCATTCAGATCAACACAGTTGTTGTAGAATATGGTGACAAGACCATAGCAAAGATCCTTGGCGGCGACGAAGAGCCAGCTGAGGAAGTAGCAGCAGAAGAGTGAGTTTCTCACTCTCTTGTTTTTTTACTTATTTTTTCATCCCTTTATATCGGGCTGTTCCGAATCCTACATCGATTATTTTGTTCTCTGATAGCAATTTTGAAAGGAATCTATTTGCTCCTTCTGTGCTTAAACCTGTCATTTCAGCCACATCGGATGCATCGAAGGCTTCATCATCTACTATCAGAGGTTCAATATCAGTTTCAAGAGCAGTGTATGTTTCAAGATTATGCCAGACTTTAAGTCTGTCAGCGTTCTTCACATTGCTGTTGAAAAGTATCTCATTAGTTTCCAGATTGCAGAGATATAGTGTCATGCGTGGGTGCATATAATTTTGTACCCATTCCTTAATATCAGGATTCCATCCCGAGTTCAAAATACACAGGCTCTTATACTGCCCGGCTGGAACTGCGTTTGCTTCTCTTTGTACAAACTGTACAATAGTTCTCAAATCATCAAATGGATGCCAGTATGTTTCAAATGTCAGAAGAGACTTAAAGACAGTAGCCACTATGTTTCCTAAAATTAATTTATCAGATATATTTACCTTCCATTTCCTTTTCCCTATATATTCTCCGTTGAATGATACTTCTGGTTGGTATGAGGAATATTTGTGTTCCAGTATGTTCATGTAATTATAAAGTTTTGAAAGCACATCCGTTTCAATATCTTCTTTTCCGTTTTTCTCATTATCATTTGCTGGATTTGTTTCAGAAGTCATAGATGGAACCATTATTGATCTTGACTTATTCAGGGAATCTGATAATTTACCGGTCTGACTTTTTCCGGTCGAAGTTATCGTTTGTGACTCTTCTTTGACTGAACGCTGTTTTTCGCCGGACATCACTCTCTCTGCACTGTTTGATTCCATTTGTTTTAATTTGAATTCTTTGAGAATATCCCTGTCAACAATAATGCGATCATTGAACGCTTTTTTGAAATTTTCAATAAGGCCTTCCAACAGAAAAACATCGATCGATCCTGTCGAACTTATCAGTGAAGAGAATGTATCTTTCATCCGTATAGATTCATTCAGCAAATTATCCTCTGTTCTGTAGAGCTCCTCCAGCGAACCCTTATTACCGGAGAAAGTGTCAAGTTGTTTATTCTTAATATCTGCAAGAAGCTGGGATACATTTGTCCTTATATTACGAAACTGGAAATTAAGATCTGCTTCCTTTTGAGCATAAGTTCGTTGAATAAGTTTTTCAACAGAGCTATAAACATCATTCAGGTTCTTGATTATAATTTGCCTATTACTCTGTTCCAGGTCCCTGGGTTCTTTTAGCACTTCCATCTTAATCTCTTCCGGATCATTTATGAGGGTATTCCGCTTTATTCAAAATATAAACATTCGCAACTATCAATTAGATGTTTTATGATTTAACAATTAGCAAAATATATTGTATGTTCATGCAACTTCATGTGTTCCAAGGTCAATCGGTTCTTGCTGACAAAGAACTTCATTCACTTCAAAGGAAAAATTGAGGTTTCCAAGATACATCTTACCCGAATTTACAGGCCTTATTGCAAGGGATGTATATCCGGATGCATGTGGCTGTATTTCGGGAATGCAGGCACCAGTGTTATGACATTCTATAAAAGAAGAAAAGCAACTGTTAAAACAAACGTTATTGATAATCTCTTCCGATCTGTTATCTACATAAATGCCTATGGTGTTACCAACTTCGCTGTACAGTGCATCAGGTATATTGAGTTTAACATTTACTTTGGGAAGCTGTATATGATGCTCTCCAAAAACTACAGGCCCGATCTTACAATTGTTGTTGCCGAGAGTAAATAATATGTCAAAATGCCCCATGTCTATTGTGCCTGTTACTTTTGGTATTACCTGATACGTAACATGATAAGATGATCCGGGAGGCATAGTTTTTGTATCTGAAAATGCTGTATCATATTTCACTCCTTTTGAGAACGATGATTTCAAATGCAGATTGGCCAGATCAGCGTTTAATCGATTTTCCATTTTAATAGATATTGTTGAACTGTGCCCGAATCGTGGTGGTTCAAGAAGCTCAACATTTAATCCCAGATATGAGTGAGAAACATCAATATTCCCAAAGAAGATTGGAGACTTTTGATGTTTATTTTCGTTAACCTCAAAGTACAGGTCACAATAGCCCATGGATACAGTTCCTGATGACAGGGGAACGAAAGAAAAAGACGAAGTTACTGACGAAATTGGTTCAAGATGGCCCAGATTTAAAACAGGTTTATCACAGTGGACAGTTGCGGAGAATGCTGCTCTTATCCAGATGTTCTCTATTGGCTTATCAGTGGGGTTATTTACCCGGAAGTATAGCATATTGGTGAATCCAATTTCCACAGGTTCGGTAAATTTGTATTCTATATTTACAGAATCAACAACCTGCATCTCCTGTACCTGTCTTTTTTCAATACCTATCTTCTTTTCATATATCCAGAAAACATAGATTATGGCATAAAGAAGAAAAATGTATATTGGTGCACTGGCAACATATACCAGATCAAATTTTTTATTAATGGATAGAATAAGAGATACGATCAAATATGTGGAAAGCACGATCCATAAGAATGCATATATCTGGAAAAAAAGCCCACTTCTGCCTCCTGCTTTATTATGAAGGGCATGGGAAAGTGATTTAGCAATATCTTCAAGGGGTCCAAGTTTCATCTAAATCGCCTATCCATAAATGACTAATTAGTTTATAGATTTCTGATTATAAATATATTATTAATTCTATCCTACTTATGTCATCTTTGTGTCGTACCAAATGGAAAAATCAGTTTCCCTATCCAATACAAATAATCACTTTTGAAGCAGTTCTGCAAAGACTTCTTCCTCACCGGTCTTCTGAATGGCAGATCTGGCTTCTATGTACCAGCTAACTATGGATGGTTTACGCTTCTGTAAAACCATTTCGAAATCCTGCTGCCGTATTTTTCGTGCATCTCCGCCTCTTAAGGCTTCACCAAGTGGAATGTCTGCTGCTTCCTTACATATGGCTGCAAGATCTGCACCGGAATACGAATTCGTGATGGAAGCAAGGTGCTTTATATCTATATCATTATCAAGCGGTCGCTTTTTAAGATGTATCCTTAGTATGGCTTCCCTTGCATCGAGGTCAGGTTCCGGAACAAAGACGAGTTTGCTAAAACGTCCCGGACGTCTCAGTGCAGGGTCAATTGCCCAGGGTTCGTTTGTAGCTGCAAGCACAAGTAGGTTATCAGATGCAGTATCCACACCATCCATCTGTGCCAGCAACTCATTTACCACTCTCTTTGCATAGTCTTCGCTTTCACTGCGCCTTGAGGCAATAGAATCTATCTCGTCAAAGAATATGATCGATCTGTCTCCCTGACGGGCTATATCAAAGACCTGCTTGACATTCTTTTCTGAAGCACCAACCCATTTGCTGACAATACTGCTGGTTTTCACGCTAATGAACTCAGCTCCGCATTCCTTTGCAGCTGCCTTTGCCATCATGGTCTTACCACATCCGGGAGGGCCATAGAGTAAAATGCCTTCTCCGGCTTTCTGCCCATACATCTGGTAGAGTTCTTTGTGCGTGAAAGGATAGATGATAGCTTTGCGTATCTCCTCTTTTACCTGCTCAAGACCGCCAATGTCTGAAAAACCTGTTTTAGGTATCTCTTTGAGAAATACGTCGTCTTTTGAAAGGGATGACTCGTCATTGTTTGTGGGATCTCTCTTGCTTTGCGTATTTCCATCAGATGATAAAACAGCTGGACTTTTTTTCAGTGCCTGTGCCCTGGCAAAAAGATGCTCAGCAAGATCTCGTTGGGTATTGCGGTCAATGCCCTCCGTGGAATTCATGGAGGCATCGTTGTAGAGCTTGGCAGCTTTCAGGTATAGATCGCGTGCCCTTTCAGATTGACCTCTATCTTCCAGGTCTTTTGCAGCTTTTGCATATCCGCGAGCCTGGGCAGCAAAAGTTATAGCTGAGTTCAAATACTTACCCCTTGATTATGAGTCTGTTATAGTCCAGAAAAAAGTATACCGGTTTATTCGGTATCTGCAATCTCTGATTCTATCTTTTTGGCAAGTTCATCCTTTTCAGGAGTCTCACTTGATAGTTCCGCAAGGAGTTCTGATCTCAGCGAATCCTGCATTTCAGAGAGTTCATTACCGCCACTCATTGCAGCATCCATGGATGATGTCATCATGTTTGTTGCAGTGTTTACTTTCTCCATGGAGGTTCTGATATTTGTTACAGCACTCTCAAGTTTATTAGTGTCAAAACCAAGTTGTTTCTGCCATTTTCCCAGATCCTCGCCAATCTCAACAACTTCCTTGAGTCCTGTTTGCATCTCAATTACGTCGTTCATGGACTGGGCCATCTCTACCATGCTGCTGATGGTGTTTACCTGTCCTTCAACAAGAGAATATCTGCGTGATGCAACTCTGAACTCCCTGTCATTTCCCTTTGCAAGAGCTTCCTTTGCCTGCTCACGGGATTTTTGTTGCTTTCTCATGAGTTCTTTTTCACGTGTTGTCAGCCTTTGCTCTGAAATACTCAGTTTTGTTTTCAGTTCTTCGGGTGATACTTTCTTAAATGGATTTTTTAATGCCATCACAATTCCTCTTCCATTTTTTTCTGCTTTGCATATCTTATACACAGTTTCATAGCTTCAGATCTATTGATTGCTATTCCCATTTCTACTAGTGTATCCAGATATACTTTACTATCTTCTGAGATTCTTGCACTTACCGGGTAAGAATTTGCCATTGTTATTCCAACTTGACGCTGTTTTGTATGCTTATGTATACAATGGAAAACAATATATATAATATTTCCTCAATACATAAATAGGAATACAAGTCAAGCTTATAGAAGAAAAGGTGTCATTATCATGGTGTTCAAATGGAAAAGAGAAGCAGATGATATTGCCAGGGTGGTCCCGAAAAAGGACGTTAAAGGTTTTTTCAGTAAAGCGGTGATTCTTTCTCCGAATGAAAAGGCAGCCATGGTAAAGAATGGAGTTGTTGATGAAATAGTAGAAAGTGGGAAATTATATGTAGGCGGTCTCTTAAAACCCGGCAACATCGGAAAGGATGTGGACGTAGCCCTGATGGATACTTCTCCCAAGGATCTTCAATGGGCACAAACCGAATTATGGACCCGGGATAACCAGAAAGTAGCCTGTAACGGTCTGCTCAGATTCAGAATACAGGATACAAAGCGTTTTTTCCAGGTGCTCTATGCCTACACAACACCTGATAAAAAGGGAACCAGAGCACTTTCAATACAGGACATATACAAACGTCTTGAAAGTGAAGTACTGACCCTTGTTCTTGAACCAGAGGTAAGGCAGGAAGACATAGAGAAACTCTATGGGAACAGGGACCTTCGTCTGAACATCGAGAATGAACTTGAAATGCGCCTCAGATCCACTTTATCCATGTGGGGACTGGAAATGCTGAAATATACTGTCCAGTGGGAGCTAGGTTCCTATGGAAAAGTAATGCAGGCGACCAACGATTTCCAGACAAGGGAAGAACTTGCAGAACTTGATACGCTTGCGGTTGAAGGTGGTTTTGAGCGCAGGGGTAGGGAAGATGTGGCAGGTCTGCGTGCTGACCATGCGACCGTTGCAACAGAGAAGGATTTCCATCGTGACCAGAAGCTGAAGGACGTAAGGTCAGATCTTGAAGCAGAAAGGCTGCAATATGAAGCTGATATGCAGGAAGCCAGGGAAGCTATCGGCCTTAAGGAAGAATTAAAACTTGCAAAAGCCCGGGGTATGCGTGTAGAGCTTGAAGTCGAACAGGACATGAAAGACCGTGACCATGGTCGTGATATGGAATACCTGAAACATATAACCGAGGCAGGTGGGAAGGATGTTGCAAAGACTGTGAGTGAAGGACGTGAATACGGACGTATGTCGCCGGAACAGCTTGAAGCTCTGGCTAAGGTCAAGCAGAGCGAAGCTATTGCAAAAGAGGACAAGGTCAGTTTCATGATGGAGGTTGAGGATAGGGAGCGTGCGGATTCGTATCGCAGGCAGGAACTTGATGCTTCCATGATGGGGGCAGCACAGGGTAAGAAATCACCAACTGTAAGGAAGTGTCCCGGGTGCGGTTCAACAATTCCTTCTGAAGCAAGTTTCTGTAGCCAGTGCGGTAAAAAACTTACAGACATTTGATTCAAATATCTGAACTTACTTCGAAACACGGTTTAAGCGAAGATTAAATAATATCAGGATAAAGACATTATTGCAAGGTAAGGGTGGAATTTTGGCACAAAGAACTTTCAGGCTCCTGATAGTACTGGCTCTGGTATGCCTCATCTTTAATTTGAACACTGCTTTAGCTCCAGCATCCGGTTACTATGATATTAGCCTTGTTGAAGGTGAAATTGCAGAGGTGCAGGATGGTTATTATCTAAATGTACTGGATATTGATACGTATGATGAAACGGTAAGATTTGCAGTTTCATATTACGATACCATTCTCATGGACCAGTATTATGCCAGAGGGGATTATTTCTATTATCAGGACAGCTACCTTACTCTAGAATTCAAAATTGATGATGTATATTATGATTCCTTCTATGATTATGATTACGTGGTTCTTTCAGAGATTTACATCTATCCGGATTATACTGTTACTTACGATGAAACAGAAGAAAGGACTCGTGAGACTGATTACTACACAGGTTATGATTACCCAGACAGTTCAGACACTTCCGTAGAAGATGCATTTTATGAAATGGTCGGAACTCTTGTTGTACTCATGGTAGCAGTTCTGATACTGCGTAAAATGTCGAAGAAAGGGAAAGAGAAGAAAGCCCTGAAAAAGCAAAAAAAGGAAGCTGCATTATCCTCAATGCCTGTAAGTGAAAAGGCTTCAAGTACAGTTGGAGCTGCCGGGACTGGAGTTATAGCAGGTGCTGCTTCAAAGCGTGATTCTGTCGTGATCAAGTCGGCTGTCCAGTACAAAGGCGCAAATATTCTTTATAAGATCAAGGTAGAAAACACTTCTGATGAACCAATGGGCGATATCAAAATAAGTCTCTTTGTTCCTGATGTATTCCTCATTAAAGAAAATCAAAAGACAATTTCCATGTTGCAGCCCGGGGAAGGAAAAACTGCGACATTCTTTATCAGGCCAACGGGTGAATGTGGAAATTGTATACTGGCGGGAAATATCCGTTACTATGATTACAGCCAGAAGAAACATGTTCAGGTAGATCTCAGCAACAAAATGGTGGATATAGTCTGTCCTGTACTCAAGGTCAAAGAGATCGATGAAACTGCCTGGAGGCTGAATATCAGCTCGATGATGATTGCAGAAGAGGATACCAAAGACCTGGAGATTCCGGCAGAAAATCTCTTTGACATGGCAACACGCATCCTGAAGGATATGAACATGTATATGATAACGCCCGAAGTGACATCTACACAACAACTGTTCACGGGTGTTGCAAGGTTCTATGCAGAAGGTGTGGCTGGTCTGAAATATGCTGCATATGTTGAAGTGGTGGGTAAGCGTAAATCCCGTCTGATTGTAAAAGCCTGGGCTGAAAAGGAAGAGGCTCTGACAGGTTTTTACCATAAGATCCTTGAAGAGATCGAAAAAAGGACGGATATCAAGCTTTTCGTTGAGGATTCTGTCACACATTACAACATAAGCAATACCACCACAATACAGGATAGTGTGATTCTGCGTTCAAATATCGGTGGCGGTAAAAGAAAATGTCCTCAGTGTGGCAGGGAAGTAGAAGCTAGTGAGAAGTTCTGTACCAATTGTGGGCAGAAGCTTGATCAGTAATAATTCCAAAGAAACATTCCTCTCAAATCAGAAAAGGTTCTTTTATCTGATTTGATCTTCTTTTTAGAAATCCAACCGAAAACCATAAGTTCCATGATGCGGAAATAGCATTCCGTGTATGCTGGAAAAATGGCATATGCATTTTCAATCACAATAGGAGGTTACCAGATGAGACTGGAATTTATGGAGAAAAAGTCGAGATTTGAAGAATTTGAACAGGAGCACCGGGACTCAAAGGCATACCTTCGCAGAGCAAGACAATTCCAGTCAGAAGGACAGGACCACAATGTTGTATTCAACGTTGCCTCGCTTGCACTTGAACGTTATCTTGTTGCTTTGTGCTATTTGTATGATATGGAACCATTTAATCACAATTACACATGCCTTATGGATACCGTGGAAATGGTCCTTGACGTGCCTGAAGAACTGAACAAGGAGATCAGATCTCTGGATGAGATATTTGGTATTTGTTCCATTGACGATTATTATCATGGTGAACCTGAGCAAAAAGACACAGATCGAATTCTGTCAATGTGCGATTCAGTTGAGGAATTATTCGATCAGGATAAGATATCATTGATCAGGGTGTCTTTGAAGGAATACGAAGAAACTTAAATTTCCTGATATGTTTAATCAAATATTCCATCATTATTTTTTGAACAATGGGTTTGCTGAGTGCTATATCTAGTCTTATTAAAACCCCTTAACTTAACAGAGTCTCAGGTAAGAACTTAAAAAGGGAGTTAAAAAAGGTTGAAGTTACATTTAAAGTAACTTCTTTCCGGCGTCTGAACCGCCTTTACATTCAAAGACATCTGTTATCTTCATTTTGATCAGAAGCTTTGCAGGGAAGTGGTCGCTCTTTGCCTTTACCATCTTGCGCATGGCATCATAGTCCTCTCCGCGGTCTACGATCTTTATGTCCCCTTTTATCTGGAAACATCCTTTGATTTCAGGTCCCCAGACGTAGATAGCACCTTTTGGATTAGCTCTCATGTTGTCTATTGTCTTGTGGAAGTAGTTATCAACGATCCAGATGGTCTCTGCATCTTCCTGGAGGAAGCACATTCCAATAGGGATTACGTTTGGAACACCATCTTTTGATGCTGTTGCGAATGGGAATATCTTCATCTTTGCGAATTCTTCTTTCATCTCGTCACTTAATTTAACCATTGATGTCACCTCTGCCTATCAAAATAAAAATACAATTAATCTATACGTCAATGAAGTTTAAACTTTTTCATCAGTGATACTTCAGATTGACAAAATACTGACAAGAATTAGAAAATAAAAAGAAAAGCAAATAAGCAGGGTTTCAGAATAACTTGTCAAGGAAATACTGATGAACTCTTGTATCTGAAGTCAGTTCCGGATGGAATGCCAGTGCCAGAATATTTCCCTGTTCCGCAGCCACGATCATGTCATCGATCTTTGCCAGGACTTTAACGTCCTTCCCGGAATCGACTATGCCGGGTGCTCTGATAAAAACAGCATTATATGGTGAATCCAGAAATGGCAGTTCAAGTTCAGTTTCAAAGGAATCACGTTGTCTTCCGAATGCATTCCTGTTGACCTTTGTATCCATAAGGCCAAGTAGGTGCTGGTGTGTTTTTGCCACCTGCTCATCACCCGCAGTTGCAAGCAAAATAAGACCTGCACAGGTACCCATTATGGGTTTACCCGCTGTATTCATGTCCTGTATCTCATCTGCGATACCCTCACGTATCAGCAGTTTTCCAAGTGTGGTGCTTTCCCCGCCCGGAAGGACAAGTGCATCACATTCAGGAACAATACTCTTGTGTTTAATAGTGACGATCTCAGCCTCTTCGCCACGTTGCACAAGTGCTCTTTCAAGGGCTTCCACGTGTTCAGAAACATCACCCTGAATAGCAATAACACCAATTTTCATGAAAATCACGTTTTAAATTAAATGAATTAAAAAAGAATAGTTTGGATGGGGTTACCATCCACGGTTCTGTAAAATATCTCCGTCAGCAATTGTATCAACGCTGATACCTTTCATGCCTGTACCGATGCCCTTTGACACCTTTGCAAGCACTTCAGGATTGTCGTAGTTGTTAACAGCTTCAACGATAGCTTTTGCCATCAGTTCCGGATTCTCAGACTTGAAGATTCCGGAGCCTACAAATACACCATCAGCACCCATACGCATCATAAGAGCTGCATCAGCTGGTGTTGCAATACCGCCTGCTGCAAAGTTAACAACAGGAATACGCTGCATCTCTGCTGTTTCTATAACAAGTTTGATCGGAGCTTCAATTTCACGAGCAAAAGCAATGAGCTCTTCTTTGGTCATGCCTTTTAACATGCGAATCTCGCCAAGGATCTGCTTCATGTGCTTGACAGCTTCACTAACGTCACCAGTTCCAGCTTCACCCTTTGTGCGTATCATTGCAGCGCCTTCGTTAATTCTGCGAAGTGCCTCACCAAGATTTCTTGCACCGCAAACAAATGGTACGGTGAACTGGGTCTTGTCAATGTGATAGCTGTTATCAGCAGGTGTGAGTACTTCAGACTCATCAACCATATCAACACCAAGAGCCTCCAGGATCTCAGCCTCTACAAAGTGGCCGATACGTGCCTTTCCCATTACCGGAATAGTTACAGTAGCAATTATGTCTGCAACGATCTGTGGATCTGCCATTCTGGCAACTCCGCCTTCCTTTCTGATATCTGCAGGTACGGTCTGAAGTGCCATAACAGCAACAGCTCCAGCTTCTTCTGCTATCTTTGCCTGCTCAGGGTTTGTGACATCCATTATCACACCGCCTTTCTGCATCTTTGCAAAGCCGCGCTTTATAAGCTCGGTACCGTGTCTTAATTTCTCGAGTTCCATAATATCATCCTGAATTAGTTATATGATTTTTAATGCCTAGCTACTCAGACTACTAGATATAGTTAATGCTTAAAAGCATTTACATCTCTAGTCTTCTTCAGCTTTTAATCTCGCCACGCCAACAACCTTGTCGCTGGCACGAACGTTCATTATCTTAACTCCCTGTGTGTTCCTTCCCTGGACGCGAACATCCTTCACCGGAATGCGAATGATGATGCCTTCTGAACTGGTGAGGATTATGTCGTCATCTTCGTGGACTGCTTTGACATTGATGACAGGTCCGTTACGCAGGCTTGTAACGATGGTTATAACACCACGGCCGCCTCTATGCATTGACCTGTATTCCTCAAACTCCGTTCTCTTACCAAAACCATTCTCGGTTACTGTGAGAAGTGAGGCGGTCTCGTCTACCATATCAAGGCTGACTACCATATCACCGGCTTCCAGGCTCATTCCGCGAACACCCCTGGCACTGCGACCCATTACACGTACTTCATCCTCTGAGAATCGTATCGCTTTACCATGTCTTGAAACCATGACCATGTCCCTGAAACCGTCAGTGAGTGCAACATTGACAAGTTCATCATCATCAGCAAGACTTATTGCAATTATGCCCTTCTTGCGTGGGTTACTGAAATCCGAAAGCTGGCTTTTCTTTACCGTACCCATACGTGTAGCCATGAAGAGGAATACATCCTCCTTGAACTCACTAACAGGTATCATGGCTGTTACCAGTTCACCTTCATCAAGTTCAAGCAGGTTGACAATAGCTTTTCCACGGGACTGTCTGCTGCCTTCCGGTATCTCATACACCTTTCTCCAGTGTACACGGCCCCTATTGGTGAAGAACATTATATAATCATGCGTAGAGGCAACAAAGATATCCACAACGAAATCTTCTTCCTTGGTGTCCATGCCTATTACGCCTTTTCCACCTCTGTGCTGCTGGGAATACGTATCAACAGGAAGTCTCTTGATGTATCCGCTGTTGGTGATGGTCACTACCATATCCTCTTCAGGGATAAGGTCCTCAGTTTCCAGTTCATCGACAGATGATTTGATGGCAGTTCTGCGCTTGTCTCCGAAGCGTTCTTTCAGGTCTTCCAGTTCATCCCTGATGATGCCATACTTCTTTTCTTCGCTTTCAATGATCTCTTTTAATTCCGCAATGCGCTTGACAAGTTCATCGTACTCGTCATCAATTTTCTGCCTTTCAAGACCTGTGAGCTTTTGCAGGCGCATATCCAGAATAGCCTTTGCCTGCAGTTCATCAAGCCCGAATTCTGAAATAAGTCCTTCTCTTGCATCTTCCACTGTTTTGGAAGAGCGTATAAGTGATATGACCGCATCAAGGTGATCAAGAGCGATCTTCAGACCTTTCAATATATGAGCCCGGTCTTCTGCCTTCTTAAGCAGGAACAGGGTGCGCCTCTGTATAACATCGACACGGTGTTCCAGATATATTTTCAGTATTTGTTTCAGGTTCAATTCCCGTGGGACATCATCAACAAGTGCAAGATTGATTATACCGAATGTTGTCTGCATCTGGGTGTGTTTGTAGAGCTGGTTCAGTACTACATTTGCATTGGTACCACGGCTCAGTTCCACAACAACACGTATTCCCTCACGGTCAGATTCATCACGTAGATCTGTTACGCCAGTGACCCTTTTTTCTCTGACAAGAGCTGCTATGTCCTCAATGAGTTTTGCCTTGTTGACCTGATAAGGGAGTTCTGTGACAATTATACGGTACTTGTCCTTTTTCATCTCCTCTATCTCTGCAACAGCTCTGATCAGTACTTTTCCACGACCGGTCTCATAAGCTGACCTTATTCCATGGGAGCCAAGTATGACACCACCGGTAGGGAAATCAGGTCCTTTGATCGCTGTCATCATTTGAGGAATCGTCACTTCAGAATTATCAATGAGCATTAAAGTTGCATTGATCACTTCAGTAAGGTTGTGGGGTGCCATATTGGTGGCCATACCCACAGCGATACCTGTGGAACCATTGATGAGAAGGTTTGGAAGTTTCGCCGGAAGAACAGTTGGCTCCTGAAGAGAACCATCATAGTTTGGACGTGTGGAAACTGTCTCCTTATCGATATCCAGGAGCATTTCGTCGCATATCTTGTCCATGCGAACTTCAGTGTAACGCATGGCTGCAGCGGAGTCACCATCAATTGAACCGAAGTTACCCTGTCCGTCTATGAATGGATACCTCAGTGAGAACTCCTGAACCATCCTGACAAGGGAATCATAAACCGCAATATCACCATGCGGGTGGTACTTACCAAGAACGTCTCCCACTACACGGGCTGACTTCTTGTAGGCTTTGTCGTAGGTGATGCCTGCCTCTTTCATGGCATAGAGTATCCTGCGGTGAACAGGCTTCAGTCCATCCTTTGCATCAGGTAATGCACGACTCACGATTACACTCATCGCATAGTCCATGAATGACTTTTTCATCTCATCTTCAATGAGAATTGGGACTATCTTTTCACCTGTTTCAGTAGGTTGTATGTCAAAAGGAACCTCATCTTCGGATGTGTTTGATGAATCGTTATCCTGAACATTTTCATTATCAATATTATCTGCCATTTTTCCTCACCTCATACATCCAGGTTAGCGACATCTTTTGCATGTGTCGTGATAAAATGCTTACGTGGGGCCACATCATCTCCCATCAGGACTGTGAATATCTCATCTGCAGCAACCGCATCTTCCATTGTGACCTGCAGCAGTGTCCTTGTATCAGGGTTCATTGTTGTTTCCCATAGCTGTTCAGGGTTCATTTCTCCAAGACCCTTGTAACGCTGGAGAGTCACATTCTTGTCGCCGATCTCCTCCAGCTTTGCAGCCAGTTCACGATCAGAGTAGACATAATAATCTCCCTTGCCTTTCTTTACACGATAGAGCGGAGGCTGTGCTATATACACATAACCGGCATCTATCATGGGTTTCATGTACCTGAAGAATAGTGTAAGTATAAGTGTCCTGATGTGTGCTCCGTCAACATCGGCATCAGTCATGATGATCACTTTGTGGTAACGTGCCTTCTCAATGTCATATTCGTCACCAATACTTGTTCCCATGGCTGTGATAAATGAAATGATCTCATTGTTCTTGAGAATCTTTGTCAGGCGGGATTTCTCAACATTGAGGATCTTACCCCTGAGGGGAAGAATTGCCTGGTATTTTCGATCCCTTCCCTGCTTGGCCGATCCTCCTGCAGAGTCTCCTTCCACAAGATATAGTTCACTGAGTGATGGATCCTTTTCAGAACAATCTGCAAGCTTACCGGGCAGTGTGCCTACTTCAAGGGCGCTCTTTCTCCTTGTGAGTTCCCTTGCTTTCTTTGCAGCTTCCCTTGCACGCTGTGCGTCCAGTGCTTTTTGCAGGATAGCAGTGGCAACCTTGGGATTTTCTTCCATAAATTCAGAAAGCCCTTCTGAAACCATGGATTCCACAATTCCTTTTACATCACTGTTACCGAGTTTGGTCTTGGTCTGTCCTTCAAATTGTGGTTCTGTCAGTTTGACACTTATAATGGCGGTCAGTCCTTCACGGATATCTTCGCCGGATAGTTTCAGGTCACCCTTGGCAAGATTGTTCTTTTTGATATAGTCATTAGCAACCCTGGTAAGTGCCGCCTTAAAACCTACAAGGTGTGTGCCGCCTTCATGAGTATTTATGTTATTGACAAATGAGTAAACGTATTCAGCATAGTTATCCGTATACTGCATTGAGATCTCAACAATAGTATCGTCCTTTGTCCGCTCAAAGTATATGGGAGCATCATGCAGGACGGTCCTGTTGATATTAAGGTGTTTTACGAAAGAGATAATTCCGCCTTCGTATTCAAAAACCTCTCCAATGGCTTCTTCAGTTCTATTGTCTGCTATGCTTATCCTTATACCTCTGTTGAGGAATGCAAGTTCACGAAGCCTTGTAACCAGGGTATCATATGCAAATCTGGTAGTCTCGAATATCTTTGAATCCGGCATGAAGGTGGTTTTTGTTCCGGTGCCTTCAGCCTCGCCAATCTCAAGAACGTCATCCACAGGTGCTCCGCGCTGATAACGCTGGTAATATGTCTTACCATCACGCTTAACCTCAACTTCCATCCACTCGGAAAGTGCGTTTACAACAGATACACCAACTCCATGAAGACCGCCCGATACCTTGTAGGTGTCCTTGTCAAACTTACCGCCTGCATGGAGAATGGTCATAACGACTTCAAGTGCTGATTTTTTGTACTTGGGGTGGATTCCTACCGGAATACCTCTTCCATTATCCTGAACGGTGATAGTCCCGTCATGATTTATCGTTAAGTCTATCTGTGTACAGTATCCGGCCAGTGCCTCATCAATACTGTTGTCCACTACTTCATACACAAGATGGTGAAGGCCCCTGCCGTCAATACTTCCGATGTACATGCTCGGTCGTTTGCGAACAGCTTCAAGTCCTTCAAGTACCTGGATATTGCTTGCATCATAAGCCTGTTTTTCACTCATTTAAATACAGCTCCGTGAAAAAATTCATAATCATTAAATAATAATGTCTAATCTATACATCTCTAAAACGTATACTCTGTCGTCCTTCAAAATACAGTCAAAGAAATATTTATTTTGAATCTCTAGGCTCTTATTTTTATCTAATTTGCTTGGCTTTTTATTATGCATTCATGCTTATTAAATGTTTATATAAATTTGTTATAAAAAAAGCTGGGGATATAAGTGAAAGCTGGCGTTTTCTTCATTTACTTTTAAGTAGAAAGGAAAGTGTTCTCTTGACCATCTGATATATTAGACATTAAGTAATTGATATATTTCTTAGGTATACTCCTAAGCATTTAGTTGATACAAGTATACGATGATAGTAAATGACACAACTCGATGTAAATTCGGAACTTGCAAAAGTAATCAATGACAGCCCTGTAACTATTTTTATTTGGAAGCCAGAAGAAGGGTGGCCAGTAGAATTTGTCTCCGATAATGTAAGTCAGTTTGGATACTCATCCGAAGATTTTCTTTCTGGTAAATTAAAGTATGAAGATATTATCCATCCTGATGACATTGAACATGTACGCAAAGAGGTTTTGGAATACTCTGAAACAGATGTTGATAATTTCACTCAGGAGTACAGGATACTGACAGCATCAGGTGAGACCCGGTGCATTGATGACAGAACCATAATCAGAAGGGATGAGGATGGTAATATCCAGTATTATGAAGGTGTCATCCTGGATATAAGCCAGCGAAAGTTCTCGGAAACAATCATTGATTGCCGCAATCAGGTTCTTGAAGCCCTGGCTTCAGGTGAAACGCTGAATGAGATTCTTACGCGTTTGGTGAGATCTACTAAAAAAATTATACCGGAAGCAATCGGTTTTGTCATGTTACTGGACAAAGAAAAGAAACATCTTGTTCATGCTATTTCTCTTCATCTTCCGGATTTCTACAAAAAAGCTATTGAAGGACTACCCATAGGTGAAGGCATTGGCTCCTGTTCAACAGCTGCTCACACCGGGAAAAGGGTTGTTGTAGAGGACATAATGGAGCATCCTTACTGGAAAGACCTTAAGGAAATTGCAGCCCAAGCAGGCCTCAGGGCCAGTTGTTGTGAGCCTATAATAAGTTCGAATAATGAAGTCTTTGGGACATTCGGGATGTACTTCCACGAGCCACACAAGCCCACAAAGGAAGAGATCGATATCCTTAAAGCAAACGCCAATCTCGCAGCTATCGCAATAAACAACAAGAGGGTATTGGATACTGCCATTGAATCTGAACAAAAGCTCAAGATAATTCTCAACAATGTAAACGATCAGATATATATCAGCGAACTCGACGGGAAAGCCATCGCTGTAAATCAGGCTGTGGTAGACACATTGGGTTACAGCAAGGATGAGATGTTAAGAGCGTATCCTTCCGACATTGTTCCATCAAAAGATGTACACCGTATATCAAAACTTATGAAGGAGATCGAAACGGATGGAAGAGCCATGTATGAAACCGAGGCGATTCATAAGGATGGCAGGAAGATTCCGCTGGAAGTCAGTGCACGATTCATAATCTATGATGGGAAGAAAACCATCCTGTCCGTTGCCAGGGAGATCAGTGAGCGCAAAAGGGCTGAAAGGAAACGTCGTCTTGAAGAGGAAAGGCTTGAAGCGCTTGTTAAACTTAACAGTATGGCCGGTGCATCATTGAACGAGATCACAGACTTTGCAAGGGAAGAAGCTGTAAGACTCACAGAAAGTTCACTTGGATACCTTGCATTTATGAATGCAGATGAAACTGCGCTCATTATGCATTCATGGTCAAAAAGCGCCATGAAGGAATGCGGTATCAAAGACAAACATTTCGTATATCCCATCAAGACCACCGGATTGTGGGGTGAAGCAGTAAGGCAGCGCAGACCCATAATAACAAATGAGTACTCTCTTCCCAGTCCTATGAAAAAAGGATATCCTGAGGATCATGTGAAACTTACAAGGCATATGAATATCCCAATCATCGATGGTGACCATATCGTTGCAGTTGCAGGTGTTGGTAATAAAGAAGAGGACTACGACGAATCGGATCTGCGACAGCTTACCTTATTGATGCAGGGTATGTGGAACCTCATTCAAAGAAAACAAATAGAAGATGCTTTAAAGCAATATTCCGATGAACTAAAGACGGCAAATGAGGAACTACGGTCCATCAACAGGATGAAAACAGAATTCATTGCAGAAAGGCTGGAAGATATATACGGCATTGAACGCTCAGAGTGCAGTATCCTTGATGATGAGATGATCAGGTCCATTGATGACCAGCAGGCAAAGGCTATCAATTCCGTGTTGCTCAACTCTGCAAGGTTAAAACGCCTGGTAAATTCACTTCTATATATGAGCCAGGAGCAGGCAGGAAAGATAGAATATACCTTTTCCTGGACACAAGTTGACAAACTGGTATCAGAAGCTTTGATGAATCTGATATTGGTGATAGATGAGAAAGGAATTACTTTGGAAGTGGATGTGCCCGACGGGCTGCCGGCAATAAGGTCAGATAAGGACAAACTGACAGAAACATTGATAATTCTTATAGATAATGCGATAAAATTCACTCCAGAAGGTGGAAGCATACATATAGATGTAAGTGAAGAAAGTGACAATCTACACTTGCGGATAACTGATACGGGACCAGGTATACAGAAAGACCTTATGCCGCATATTTTCCAGAAATTCTACCAGGTGGAAGACTCAATGAGTCGAATGTATCAGGGACTTGAATCCGGTCTGTACATCTGTAAGGACATAATCCTTGCGCATAAAGGCGAAATTTGGATCGAAAGTCAAAAGGGTAAAGGAACAACATTCCACATAAAGCTTCCAACATGTATTGTGGAAGATGATTCCCACAATTTGTCAAAACGTGAGATGATAAAATGAAATTGGCTCTTTTAGGCACTCTTTTTCTATCTGACAAAAGAAAAGACCTCCTCATCCTGCTAATAGAACGGCCTATGAATATCGATGAGATTAAGAATACACTTAATGTCACTTCCAGTGCCATGATGACACAAATTAAGATTCTCATCGATCAAGGCATAATACTTTATGAGAGTGATTATTACATGCTCTCAAGCTTTGGAGAGGTAATCGTAAAGAAAATGATTCCTCTTTTAAACACCTTAATGGTCTTTGAAGATAATAAACAATACTGGGAAAATCATAAAGTGAAAGGTATTCCGGCACATCTTCTTGAGAGAATAGAAAAACTGGGTTCCTGTGAAGTTGTTGAGCCGGAACTCAACCGTATGTATGAATTACCGAAAAAGTTTACTGACAATCTTGTACAGTCAAAATACATCATGGAAATTTCTTCTTCATTCAGTCCGGCTTATCCCCATAAGTACATTGAACTTGCCAAAAAAGGTGTTCGGATCTCGCTCATAATAACGGAGTCAGTATTTGAAAGATTTGAAACGGAGTACTTCGAGCAATTGCGGGATTATCTCGGGATGGGAAATACTGAGCTTTTTGTGTGCAAAGAAGATATCGGTTTTGCTTCCAGCGTAGTAACAGACAGATTCATTTCATTGACCCTGTTCTATAAGACAGGCATGTTCCACAATCATGCTATGATGAGTTTTGAAATGAACGCATTGACCTGGGGGGAGGACATGTACCAGTTTTTCAGAAAAATATCACAAGAAGTGACAGGTATCTGAGATCCGGTAATCATATAGGAGATATTTAATCCAGATATAATTCTACTTGTTTTGGTTTTACTTGTTTTGCCCTCAAAGGATCTTACTTGAATGTGTTTTATTTTTACGTTCATCAGATTAAAGCCATTAATTTGATTAAAGCCATTAATCTTATTGGAGTTCTTTCCTTTTGTTAACAGTGTTAATTTTAAAGTGTTCATTCATAGGATTACGTTCTCTCTCAAAAAGACATGTGATTCATAATATTAAAGCGGTTAATAAATAACCAGAGGTTATGATATATACCTCAAGTGAAATACTATTCTTTGTTAACAGTGAGAAATGAAGGTCCACTGTTAAAATCTATCAAGATTTTGGAGGTAAGTTATGAAAACAGCAATCTTAAACCAATTAGCGGAAGCTGTGGTCGAAGGTGACGACGACCTGGCAGAAGAACTTGCACAAAAAGCCCTTGAAGAAGGTGTAGATCCTTATGAGGCAATTGTGGACGGACTTACAAAAGGAATGATTATTGTAAGTGACAAGTATGAAAAGGGTGAAGCCTTTGTACCACACCTGCTCATCGCATCCGGTGCCATGTATGCAGGTATGGACATACTGACCCCACATATGAAAGTAGAAGAAGGTGCCGGAAAGCGTTCTATTGGTGTTATAGGAACCATCGAAGGAGATGTCCACGATATCGGAAAGAACCTTGTTAAGACAATGATGTCTGCATCCGGCTTTGATATGGTTGATCTAGGACACGATGTGCCAGTCGAGAAATTCATTGAGGTGGCGAAGGAAAAGAAAGCAGACCTGGTTTCCATGAGTGCCTTGATGACCACTACTATGACCAACATGGAAAGGGTAATTGAGATGCTGCAGGAGGACGGTATCAGAGATTCCCTTATAGTTATGATCGGAGGAGCACCTGTTTCCCCGGAATTCGCAGAAAAGATCGGTGCAGACTCTACACATCCGGATTCCATGGCAGCCACGGAATGGGCAAAGGATGCAGTAAGCAAACTTGCTCCTGCTGAACAGAGATGGAGTGAGGAAAAAATCGCACTTGGTAAGGTCAAATACAGAGAGATTCTGTCTAAAAAGAAGGTCAAGGGCAAGACAGATATCGGTCTGGAAACTGCAAAGCAGATCATTGCAGACTTTGAGAGTGTAGCTGTCAAGACGAAAGAAGAAATGACCCATATGGACAGGACACTGGCAGCAATGGGCGACAAAAAGGTCGACAGATTGCCTGTATATCCGCTAGCCTGTGGAGTACTCAGGAAATTTGCCGATGTCAACTACAAACAATATGCCACTGACATCAATGCGTTTGTTGAGAGTGCTTACCTTGGATCAAAATATCTGGATACGGACATGTTCGTAGGTCTCATTGATCTTTCTGCAACATCAGCTGACTTTGGATGTAAGATAAAGTATCCTGAAGATGACACACCTTCATCTGAAGGGCATCTTGAGGCATATGAAAGTATAGAAGTTCCTGAGGTCAAGGAAGGTACCCGTGCCTATGAGCTTATTATGGCTTCCAAGGCTGCTACTGAGAAACTTAACAAGGAACTCAACACCCCATTTGTCGGATTCCATGAAGGGCCACTTCTTACCCTCACGCAGCTCATGGGTGCAGACCGTGTCCTGATGGACATGAAGACACATCCTGATGTGGTGCTTGAAGCTGTCCAGAAATGTACAGATTATATCTGCCAGGTATCTGAACTGTTCTTTGAAGAAAGTGCCTGTAATGCACTGTGTATCGACAACCTCTGGTCCAACAACGTGATCATGAGCGAGGAAGACTACTGGAAGTTCGATGGGAAGTTTGTACATGACCAGCACCTGCCAATCTTCAAACAATACGACCAGCCTTACATAATACACAACTGTGCAGATGCGGTACACTATGAAACACAGATCAAGAAATTCGGAACTCAGTTGTACAGCTACGCATACTATCCAAAACTCAGGGGCAAGGGATCACAGAACTATGCAGACCTTATTCCAAAGTATGGTGATATGTGTTGTATGATGGGAGAGGTCAATCCGGTAGAGTTCATGGATAATACCCCTGCAGGTGTTCAGAAGATAAAGGATGATACTAAGGATCTGCTTGCGGGTGTGCTTCCTGTACTCAAGGAGAACGGACTGCAATCCAAGTATGTAATGTCATCAGGTTGTGAGATCCCACCAGGAGGTCCTCTTACGACCGTGAAGGCAATGGTGGACACCGTAAAGGAACTGGGCCCTGACCTTCAGAAACAGATATTCGGATAAGCAGGAACTATCACTTCCCCCTGCTTTTCCTTTTTTTATTCTCATACGTGATTTAAAGATTACTTTATGAGGTCTATATCCAACGAGGTGGTAAACCACCTGATCTCCACAAAGGGTGGTAGACCACCCTATCTCCACATAAACTCTCCACAAAAAGGTGATAATAATGAATCTCGGGCTTGGCATAGACACTGGCGGCACATATACAGATGCCGTGATCATGGACCTTGAAGATGGATCAATAATAGATTCAAACAAAGCGCTTACTACTTACCCTGATCTGATAGCGGGTATAATTAATTCAATTGACGGCCTTAAAGCCGAATATCTTGCTAATGTAAGATTCACTTCAGTATCCACCACACTTGCCACCAACACCACGCTGGAGGGTAAGGGATACCCGGCAGGCCTCATACTCATTGGCTATAATATATCCCGGAAAATTCCAACAGACCATATCCTTTCCATAGAAGGCGGGCATGATGCCGATGGAAATGAAATGGAGCCCCTGGGCAACCTGGGGAGTGTGAAAGAATTTGTTACAATGAATCAGCACAAGGTCTCTTCCTTTGCTATATCATCATATTTTGGAGTACGCAATCCGGAACATGAACTTATTATCAAAGAGATGACACAGGATCTGACAGATCTTCCTGTTGTTTGCGGACATGAACTTTCCATGGAGCTTGGAGCCTATGAAAGGGCTTTGACAGCACTTCTTAATGCCCAGCTGATCCCGGTAATAGACCAGTTCATAAGGTCTGTAAGGTCTGTGATGCAGGACAAGAACATCAATTCAGTCTTGATGATGATGAGGTGTGACGGATCGCTGGTCAGGATCGAAGAGGCGCTTAAAAAACCAGTGGAATCCATTTTTTCCGGGCCAGCCGCAAGCCTGCTGGGTGCTGCACATCTAACAGGTCTTAAGAACTGCCTGACCGTAGATGTGGGAGGTACGAGTACGGACATCTCTATGATACTCGATGGCATGCCTGCTATCAGCAGTTCCGGTGCTGTGGTCGGTGACTGGGATACAATGGTCAAGGCTATCAAAATGAACACTTCTGCCATTGGAGGGGACAGTCATGTATGGATGAAGGAAAAAGCGCATATGGGACCTAGCAGGGTCATACCCCTGTGTCTTTGCGCTGCTGAATTCCCGTCCATTATAAGTAAATTGCAGCATGCTGAAAAGGTCTCAAAGCGCATAATGAATGACATCATCCAGCCAACAACATTTTTCATGTCCAATGGAGCAAAGTCCCATTCCCTGCACGCCTCTGGACTGGAGGTCGAAGAGATGGAAATATTCGATGCAATTACAGACGAACCATCTTCTATATCGGATATTGCCTCAAGGACAAATAAGCATGCTCTGATGTTCGAAGGTATCCTGAGAAAGCTCATACAGAAAAGATATGTAAGACAGGTGGGCTTCACCCCGACCGACGTCCTGCATGTGACCGGTGACTATACAAGATGGGATTCCAGTGCATCGATGCTGGGAGCCTCTATCCTTTCAGAATATACTTCTATGGAACCCTTTGATCTCTGCGCCAAAATCAAAGAAGATGTTGCCAGAGAGATCGTACTCAATCTCATTGCACACTGTGCAGATAAAGTGAAGAAAACAGATCTGGAAAAAATATTGAGCGGCACAGAACTAATGAAATTCACGATAAAGACCCCCGTGGTAATGGTTGGTGCTCCGGTAGCTCCATATTTGAAAGATATGAAATATTTCATTGATGCAGACATAAGGCTTCCGCAGTACCATGAAGTGGGTAATGCTGTAGGTGCCCTTGTCGGTAATGTGGTGTACAGGGAAGAAGTGCTGATAAGACCAGCTGGCTCGGGCAGTTCACAGTATCTGGTCTTCTCTGAAAAAGGAAGACAAATGTTCGATGATTACCAGGCTGCGCTTGACATGGCCAATTCCCTTGTCAACAGCACAGTTTCGGAGTATATGTCCGGCTATGGATTAAGTATGGACAATGTAAATTTCAATCTTGAATACAATGACATCGGGAGTATTGGAACGGTGCCTCTTGAGACAAAAATAATAGGGGTGGCCGTTGGTTCCCCCAGGAGGGTAATATGAGTACTTCACTGGAACATGTGGGAAACATGAATGCGGGAAATATGAATGCACTGGATAATATGGATGCACTGCANNGTGCGGGGTCGTATTGGGATCAAGGATGATGTTGAAGAAGATGGTCTGATATATGAGATGCTGCATGCTTCTAGGGATATCAAAGACCTCTTTGTATCCTCTTTTGGGCCACGCGGATCGAGCAAGATAATAATCAGTCCTACAGATGATGTTTATTTGACAAGTGATGGAAAAACCATAATCGAACAGATTGATGTGTTGCATCCTGTGGTCACGTCCCTCAAAGAACTTGCCATTTCCATGGACAAGGTATGTGGTGATGGTACAAAGACTGCAGTGATAATCGCTGCTTCTCTTATTGAGAATGCTGCTAAACTAGTGGATATTGGCCTGCATCCGACCACCATCATAAAAGGATACCAGCTTGCTCTGAACAAAGCGTACGATATCCTGAACTATGAGAGTATTCGTATTAGTTCTGAAAGGGACCTGCATTCTGTCATAGAGAATGCCAGCCTGGGTAAAGGAATTGAACCACATCAGGCCCGGATAATAGCAGACATCGTTCTCGAGACACTCTCTAAGATCAGGGATATCCAGGGCGATGCTCACATAGATCTCAATGACTATGTAAAAGTTATAAAAAAGGTAGGTTCTCCTTCTATAGAATCTATTTCAGGAATGGTCCTGGATGAAAGGCCTGCAAGATCGGATATGCCTTCTCTTCTGGAAAATGCAAGCGTCCTTATGATCAATGGCAATGTGAAATTTGAGAGTAAGATCATAAATTCCCAGCGCAATCTGAGAATAGATGATCTCGCCGATCCAAGGCTTATCTTCCATGGAAAGGAACGAAATCTGAAATCAATGTCACAGAAGATAATCGATTCAGGAGCTAACCTGGTCTTTTGTGAAGGAGATGTGGATGAATCCGTTGAGGGTTCACTTGCAAAACATGGTATTCTGCTTTTCCAGAAACTGAAGCTAAGGGATATGGAGATGGTATCAAAGGCAACAGGTGCAAGCATTCTTTCCATCAGGGATGATATAATGCCTTATGATCTGGGTTTTGCCGATGAGGCAAAGGTCGAGAAAAGAAACGATGAACATTTCCTTTTCCTCTCTGTCAGTGATCAGCTGATATCCACGATCATGATATGGGAGCCTTTCAGGTATGGTCTTGAAAAGATCGAGGAAGCAGTAGATGATGCAGTCAATAATGCTGCATTCATACTGAAGAATCCTCTTGCCGTCAGAGGAGGAGGGGATGTCGAATTTGTGCTCTCACAGATGCTCAGGCAGTATTCTTCCACCATTGAAGGGAAAGAGCAACTCGCAGTTATCGAATATGCAAACGCCCTTGAAGAGATTCCCAGAACACTCGCACGAAACGTGGGTCTCAATGAAGTGGATGCGATAACAAAAATGCTCAATTCCTATAACAAGGGAATTGACTGCAGAATCGATATTACGCGGGAAGTCTTTCCCAATAACCCTCCTGTATATGATTCTTTCAGCATCAAACAAATGGCTGTTATCGCGGCTACCGAGGCTGTAAGCAATATGTTGAGAATTGATAAGATCGTGTTGAAAAAGTCCTGATCGGAGGAGTTAAATGCCTGATGAAATGACTTCAAAGGAACGTTTTATCAACGCTCTTGAATTAAAAGAGGTGGACAGGGTACCACTGGGATATTTGTGGTTCGGAGCTGGTAATGCGGTGCTTGAGCGGATGAATACAAGCATGGAGGATGTGTATTATTCTGCAAAAGGCATTGCCAGAGCACAGATATTAGCAAGGGAAATGTATCACCATGACAATGTAATGTCCCCTTGGGGCTGCTTGCTGGTGGAAGCGGAGGCTTTTGGGGCGAAAATAAACATCAAAAAAGACGCTTATCCTTCAATAGCCCGTTTTCCTCTAAAGTCTGCAAAAGAATATGAGAATATTGATCCGGTTACCATAGAACGCTCAGAAAGGGTAAAGACCATTGAAGGATCCATTGCCTTGCTCAAAAAAGAGCTTGGAGATGAGGCATTCATCAGCTGTGCGACCCTTACCCCTTTCATGCTTGCTTCCCAGTTAATGGATGGGAGCAGGATGTTCATGGAAATGATGAAGGATCCCGATAATTTTCATGCACTGCTTGATGTCCTCACTGATAGCTGCATCACCTTTGCGGATATGATGCTTGATGCAGGAGCAGATTGTGCATTCATTGAGAATGGTGGCAGCACTTCGGATCTTTTCAGTCTTGAAATGGCAAAGGAGTTTGGTTTTGACTACTCTAAGAAATTATATTCACACATACAGGATAGAGGTGGTTATGTGATATCGCATAACTGTGCAAATCATGCATTCCATGAACTGGAAATGGCTCTTGAACCTGATGCTTTGAATTTCTTCTTCGGGAATGTGGAAGCACTGGGGGAAAAGTATGGTATCGATTGTCTGAAGATCCACAATCATAAACACATTGGTTGCAGGGAGAGATATTGTTTCAGGGATCTCAAAGACTTCATTGATCAGGGCATATGCCTGATGGGAAATATCAATCCCTATACATTCGGTTCAGGAAGGTTTGACAATATCGCTGCCGAAGTAAAGAATTGTATGGATGCAGCTCCCGATAAGGGGTTCATACTATCCACCGGATGTGAGATACCACTGAATACACCTCAGGAAGAGATGGAAATTCTCTGGGAATCCATGAGATCTTGTTTTAAATAGGGGGAATAAAATGTACGGAATAGCATTAGATGTGGGAACTAGCGGCTTTAGGGCGCAGTTGATAGACCTGGAAACAAAAGAAGTTGTCAAGACCTCAATGACAATGAAACATCCGTTGCCAGGTGGGAATGTGACCGATCACCTTGATTTTGCCATATCCATTGGGGAAGATGTGGCACATGATATAATCATAGATGCTGTCGGAAAAATGATAGAAGGGTTCGATGTGGATCCATCGCAGATATCAAAGATGGCTGTCTGTGGAAACCCTATCCAGCTCTCCCTTTTCCAGAATTCGGAGATACGCGATCTGGCCTATGTGGGGAGGAATATGCGAAAAAGACTGGGTATAGATGACGTACAACGCGATGCCCGGATATTCCCGGCTATGGATGTATTCCATGGAACACTGAGCCTTGAGAATTGTGAGATAATCGTTCCACCTGCTATCGAGCATGAGATTGGTGCAGATGCACTTGCCATGATGATCGAGACGGATTTTCTTGAACAGGAAGAACCAACTCTTGTAACGGATTACGGAACGAACGCGGAGATGGCCATCAAGGTCGGCAACAGGATAATCACAGGAAGTGCTGCAGCCGGACCTGCTATAGAAGGGCAGGGCATAGGTTGCGGTATGCTTGCAGCTCCGGGTGCGATCACAGATGTCAATCTGGAGAATGGTTTCTGGAGGGTATCTGTACTGGATGAGAGCATGAAAACTGTAAAAGGACATCTTGTAGACCCGATAAGTGGAATGATAGTTGAAGGGTCGGATATAGTACCGGCTGGTATCACGGGAACCGGTCTTATTTCTATATTATCTCTTGCAATAGAGACCGGACTGATTACGACTCCTCCTAAACTAAAATATGGAAGGATCGAATTGGGTAATGGTATTGAGGTAACGGAAAAGGATATAACAGAAGCTGGCAAGGCCATAGGTGCCATAAGGGCTGCTCAGATGACCCTTATAAATGAATCCGGGATCGCCTATGAAGATCTTGAGACCATGTATATGAGCGGTGCTTCCGGAACCTATGTTGATCCTGTCAAAGCAAGGAAAATAGGGTCCTGTCCGGATTTTACAAAGAAAACAGTGCAATTCGGGAACACATCCCTATCCCTTGCAAGGGACATAATTCTTGAAAAGGTGAAACTTGACACGCTGATCGAATTGGCAGGACACATAAAGGCTGATCATCTTATGATGGCAACCAGTGAAACCTTCAAAAAGCTCTACGCCTGTGAACTGGGATACTGGACAGAAGGTATGTCCAAGGAGATATACCACAAACTTTTGAAGATGTCTAAATTGCCTGAACTCCCGGCTCCCGTCGAAGATCCTGTACTTGAGAAAAGTGTCCGGAAAGATATCATTGAAGCTGGCACAGGTCGGATAGAAGTGATAGAGGACATAGGTGTCACTCTTGAAGAAATAGCAGTGGGATGCATAGTGTGCCACAGATGTGAAAAAGAATGTCCTGAAGAAGCTATATCTATCAAACAAGAAGACGGTGTTTTAATTGCAGAGTACAATACTATGAAATGCCTCGGAACAGCGTGTAAAAGATGTGTGAGTGCATGTCCGGTACATGCCCTTGACTACGAAGAAATAAAGATCATGGACGAAAGACTACTTTCAGGCCTTTCAGCCTAAACCAGGAGGGTTTCAATGACAGAAGTAAAAGTCAATTCCGGGATATGTGGTTTCATCCATATCGTAAGGGGAAGAAAGGATGGTCAAAAGATAATTGTAGACATTGACACTCCATGTGAGAAGATCAAAAAGATGTCTCATCTGGAAGTCGATATGATGGATCTGTTAGATATAAAAGATAATCTTGTAATGGAAAAGGCCAGAGAGGCCAGGTGTACTGCCACATGCCTTGTGCCATGTGCAGTGATGCATGTTTGTTGCATCGAATCAGATTTCATGTCGGGGACTCTTGCCAAAGAGGTAGGAAACATCGGTATGGAGTTCCTATGACCATATTTCTTTTATTAGTGAGAATCATTATTTAGAATTACAGGTAAATATCCGAAATAAATATGGTTTAAGGATGGTATTATATTAGTGGATTAAAATTGAATCTCTCAAAAAAATTCCAGGACATACTTGATGGAAAAAAGGTGGACCCCCCTCTTGTAGGTACAGTCACAACAGCAGGAATNNGGTGATAGGCGAGGCACTTGGGTGTCAGATCGATCCTGGTACAAAGGCGAGAACCCCATCAGTGATCACCCATCCCTTTGAGGCCAACCCTGAAGAGTTAGAGATACCCACTGATCTGCTGGAGAGGGGGAGAATACCTGTTGTAATGGAGGCAATTTCCCTTCTCAGTAACGATCAGGGATTGCAGGTGCCTTTAGTTGCAGGTATTGAAGGTCCTGCTGATCTTGCTTCTTATCTTTGCGGGATTCGTTATTTCTTAAAGATGACTGTTAAGAAACCTGAAATTGCAAAGGATATCATCGAAAAATGTATCGATGCCTGCATAATATGTGCCAACTCCTATCTTCATTCAGGTGCAGATGCAGTTGTTATGGCAGATGCTCTGTCCTCCCCAGAGATGATGGGTCCTGATGCATTCCGGAAGATTGTAAAACCCTCATTGATCAGGTTCAATGAAAATATAAGAGGCCATAGCATACTTCACATATGCGGGGAAACGGATAGTATTATACTAGACATACTTGAATGTGGTTTTAGTGCTGTAAGCATCGAAGAGAATGTGGAGGATCTGAAATATATTATCGATAGTGCACACAGAAACAATACAGCGGTAATCGGAAAGATTTCGACGGTGGACACTCTGTATAGAAAAGTACCGGAAGATGTCCGAAAAGAGGCCTTCCGATGCCTTGATGCAAACATCGATATACTTGCTCCCGGCTGTGGTCTGGCTCCGGAGACACCTTTAAAGAATATTCAATCTATGGTCGAAGCAAGGGATGAGTATGTTGAAAAAAGATTCCGATTCAAAAGATACAACGATAATAAAAACTGACTTCCTGCTTTAAAAACAGCAGTTGCAGTAAGAAATAGAAANNAATACCAATTACCAGCTGTATCCATGGTTTGGATTCCTTCCCCATTTTCATGAACAAATATTTACCAAGCCACAGAGCTGTGAATATCCTTGCGATATAAAGAGCTACAATTATCAGTGCCATGAGTATCATTCCCAGAGGGATACCTATCAGGGTGATAAGTAGCAGGAATACGAGTACAAAGGATGTTATAAATATTCCAAGACCGGTGAGAAATGCTTTCCCAGGTGCTTCCGGGGTCTTCGAAGCTATATTTTGGATATACTCCGGCCAGATAGCCATTCCCAGGATGCCTATCAGTACAAGTGCTAGATATCCTATGAACCATGAAATGATGGAAAATGAATCTTTTTTCTCGTCATCATATTTTTCCAGGATGAAGTCAGTCTCTTTACCTACAGTTCCTGGTGGGACATCCGCACTTTCGGGACTTCGGTATTTGAGATCACCAGCAATATATGCGTCTGGCAGTACTACAAGCTGTCCTGTGACCATGTCTACATTTCCACCCACAGTGCCACCCAGTGTGACCTCATTTCCGGATCCTGTGATGTTTCCACCTACATCTCCAAGTAAGTTCAACTGGCCTGATGCAGATGTGAAGTCACCACCAATAACTCCTGTATCTGATATTTTAGTTTTACCTGTGAATGAGATAAGGTCATCCTGCACATATCCGTCAATTGTCAACGTCCCGGCTGCAACCCTTACATCATCACCTACGTTACCTGTTATGGTAACGTCCCCGGCGGCTACTATAAGGTCCTGCGTGATGTTTCCCTGTACATCCACCAGACCACCTGCAACTATCAGATCCCCGTCAATCGTTCCTTTGATTATGATATTGTTACCTGCGATGTAAACATCATCTTCTATAACATCGTCTATGAATATTGTATCCCCACTTTCAATGGTGGTAAAAGCTGATGCAGGATAACTAAGCACAAAGACAATAATAAGCAACTCTAATAAAATACTATATTGGATTTTCATAATATACTCCCCTTTATAGATTTGCTCCAAACAGCATTGTGTCCTATGGGACAAATGCTTAATTAGAAGTTATTGTTCCCAATGAACAAAAAGTAATCTGGCGATTTTACCGAGGCTTCTAATCATCTCGGGAATAAACACTTATGTACTTTCACCGAAGATTCATTCCTGAAAACATGAACCGATCAGAACTGCTAAGTGAACTGAAAAATGAAGCTCGGTATATTTCCAATGAGGACCTGAGCCTTGCCAGGGCTGCTATCATGGAAGCTGTAGAAAACGTTCCAGAACCGTACAAGACGATCTATTCATCTGATTATTTCACTTTCCTTTACGAGAGCTTTCTCAGATTAAAAAGACATGACCAGATTCAGGCTGAAGAAGAGATCGATGCAATGGACTATAGTTCTCTTCTGGATAGCATAAAGGATAAAGGTACTTCTCCAGACAAAAAAAGAGATGCTTTAACAAGACTGACAAGTCTTGTGCTTACATATCTGGTTTTCATAGTAAAAGAGCCACTGCATCCTGTTGGGATGATCTTTCCGGGTGGTATGAGGATAACTCAGAAAGAACCGCATTATTACTGTCCTGCCAAGGACAAGCAATCAGAGACCAATATCTCATTCTGTGAATTCTGTATCTGTAAGGACAGTTCAGAATTGGAATGAGTGGTATAGATCGGGCTTGTAGAAGTCCTGTTTATTGCAACTTTTAATTCAGCAATTATCAATAACTGCATTGTTTCAACATTCTTCAGGATGGTAGTGAAGGAACGTGCCGCCTGCGGCGGGTGGTTGCATTGTTTTTTGTTGTCAATTATCTTCTGCAGAAGTATCAGAAACAAAAGGGAAGGGAACAATAAGTTTGAATGATCGGAAGTCATGAATAACTAAAACCATCCCGGAGGGTCCGACGAAGCCGGCATGATTCGAAAAGATGGATAAGATAATCTGTAGATCTTACCTGCATTCAAATGATAATCTCTACAGAGCCGTTCACTAAAAATCAAAAAAGGAGGTAGTGCCTGAACCTGAGTTCAGGCTTCAAATGCCAGTGCCTTTGTTGGACATGCAGTTATGCATCTTCCGCACTTGATACAGTCCGGTTTCTTGCTGTTGTTATGGACCTCAAGCTGCATTGGACAGACCTTGTCACACTTCTTACAGGTGATGCACTTTGAGTCATCGACCTTCAGCTGGTACTTGCTTCCGCCAATGATATTCTGGACAGTTCCCATTGGGCAGAATGTGCACCATGTACGTGGACTGATGCTTGCTCCTGTGACCAGTGCGATAGTTGTTGTTACAAGGCACATGATTACGAAAACCATGCCTATCTGGTTGATAAGTCCCTGTGTGCTGAGCAGTCTGTAACCCATGAATCCCATCATCAGGAGGAACAATGGGATTCTAATCCAGTAGCTTCTGAGAATTGCAGGGATCTTTTTATTGCGTGTTATTTTGCCAACCCAGAAGTCATTGAAACTTCCTCTGGGACAGAGATTCCCACAGAACCATCTTCCCCTGAAGTAACTTGTGACAAGCAGTGTTGCGAATACAAGCATCAGGAAATATCCGAGCAGCGGGAACCAGAGTCCTGCGATTGATACGATAATGACAAGTATTCCAAGATGTGGAGTAATTTTTAGCACTTTTTCACCCTTTATTAATGATGTTTTTAATTTGATGGATTGAGATCGGTATTAATATGTGAAATTCAGTTGATTCACTGGTTTTCATCTGCCCATGACTGGAGTTCGCTGTCAACACGTTTTACCCAGCTGTTAACGATCTCCATGATAAGTTCGTGTATGTCCTTCTTGCTGCGTATTTTGTAGACAAAGAAATATCCACCACCATCCATGTTGTTCTGGGAGCGAATGAGTATCTTCCTTTCATAGAGTTTCTTAACACTTCTCTGAACGGTTGAAAGATTAAGTTCCAGCTCTTCGGCTATGCTTTCTGTTGTAAGCCAGTCCTGCCCGTATTGCAGGAAATATTTCAATATCTGGAGTTCGGCTTTTGTAAGGTTCAGACCACATTTGATGACAGCTTCGATTTCAAACTCTTTACAGGCAAAGTCAACCATATAATACCTCGGTTATTTGACAGTACTGTATCAAAGCATCAGTCGTATATAAAGGGTTCCAAGTACTGTAGAAAACTGTAAAAAAACAGAAGTACTGGAAAAAGGGTTAAAATGGAACTTACCTGTATCCGCCTATCAGGCGGTTGATCTCCTCACTGCCGATGATACCTATTATCTTATTATCATCATCGACAACGGGAAGAGCAGAAATGTTGTTCTGTTCCATTTTCTTAGCAGCAGTTNNTGCAACTGCCTTGGAAATATCCCAGGAGGTGACAATTCCGGTCAGTTCATTATTCTCAGTTACGACCGGCAGGTGTGTGATTCCTTTTTCAAACATCACTCTGGCTGTTTCCTCTATGCTGATACCCTGTCTTATGGATACGATGTCATTTCTCATCACATCGGAGACGATTGTATGTGAAAGGAAATTACCTATCAGATAACCCAATTGGCCGGATTCCAGCAGGAATGCATCGTGTCCGTAATTGGATTCTATCTCCCTGTAAGTGACATCCAGCTCATTTGCACTTAATGCGGATACGATCTCTCTTGACTGGTATGGTGGATACAGCCAGTCAGAACTGACAGCAACTATGAGGAACTTTGCTTTTGCAGTCTTCATTCCTTCTATCAGTGACTCTTTCCTGGAAAGGTCGAAGTAATCCAGTGCCTTGGTTATGTAGAGATAGGAATTTGCATCAAAGCGCCGTGTGAATGACTGGCCCTGGTAATGCAGGTAACTCTCAACCTCAAAGTCAAAACCAAGGTTGTAATCGTATTGCTCCTTGTCCTGTAATTTCCTTCCGAATTTCTGGTGCATTGAAGCATCGCTCAGGTATGTTATGTGCCCTATCATTCTTGCAAGTGCCAGTCCATGCGTAGGTGCAGCTCCGGAGTAATAGTCTCCATTATTCCACTTGGGATCTGATAATATTGCTATCCTGGCGACCTCATTGAATGCTATCTGTTGGGGTGATGAACGTGCTGTGGTTGCAATAGCTATCGCTTTTGTCACGTAGTCAGGATATGTGACTGACCACTGGAGTACCTGTACTCCTCCNNCATTGACCCGCCGATGACTGCAAAGAGTTTTTGTATCCCGAAATGGTCCACAAGCTCTTTCTGTGCTTTTACCATGTCGGCAACGGTGATGAAGGGAAAAGCTGCACTGTACTGTTTTCCAGTTTCAGGATTTATGGATGAAGGACCTGTAGACCCCTTACATCCTCCAAGAACATTGGAACAGATAACGAAGTACCGGTCGGTATCAATGGTCTTGCCCGGCCCGATCATTATGTCCCACCATCCGGATTTGCTGTCCCCTTTATGCAATCCTGCCGCATGTGCATCTCCTGTGAGTGCATGGCAGATGAGGATGGCATTGCTTTTTTCCGGGTTCAGCTTTCCGTAGGTTTCATAGGCCAGTTGCACATCCCGGAGCTTTTCACCGTTTTCCAGTTCAAGTTCGTGAGGCAGGTTGAAGACTTGAGTTTCAACAATGCCTATGTTTTCTTTTTTCATAGTTTTTGCGACCTTTCCAGTGCCTGGCTTATGTCTGCTATAATATCTTCAACATCTTCAAGCCCAACGGACATTCTGATGAAATCGTCGGTTACACCTGTGGATTTTCTCTCTTCGAAAGTCAGTTGCTGGTGTGTCGTTGAAGCCGGATGGATAACCAGGGTCTTCGCGTCACCTATGTTTGCCAGGTGTGAGAGCAGTTCTACACTATCAATGAATTTCTTTCCGGCTTCCAGACCGCCTTTAATTCCAAAGCCGAGGATCGCCCCGTATTTACCGTTCAGGTATTTTGTGGCCAGTTCATGGCTTGGATGGTCCTTGAGTCCCGGATAGTTCACCCATTNNCAGGGTGGCCATTAAGGAATTCTGCTACTTTAAGTGCGTTGCTGCTATGCCTCTCAACCCTCAGGGGTAGTGTTTCCAGTCCCTGAAGGAAGAGGAATGAATTGAACGGACTCAGTGCAGGCCCGAGGTCACGAAGGAGGTGAACCCTCATTTTGATTATGAAAGCAATGTTTCCAAGTTCGGGGAAATCACCAAATGTTTCCCAGTATTTCAGGCCATGGTAACCTGGATCAGGTTCTGTTAATCCCGGGAATTTCCCGTTGCCCCAGTTGAAATTACCGGAATCTACGATCACTCCGCCAATAGAGGTGCCATGTCCTCCAAGGAACTTGGTTGCTGAGAGTACGACGATATCAGCCCCGAAGTCGATGGGTTTGGTAATGCCTATGCCTACTGTGTTGTCAACTATGAGGGGTATGCCGGCATCATGTGCTATTTTTGCAATCTCTTCAAGGTTGGGTACATCAAGCTTCGGGTTTCCGATTATCTCTGTATAGATAGCTTTTGTTTTCGGAGTGATGGCTTTTTTGAACTCTTCAGGTTTTGTAGAGTCAACAAAGTGTACTTTTCTTCCCAGTCCCGGGAATGTATTATTGAATAACTGGTATGTTCCTCCGTAGAGGTTATCAGCTGCAACGATCTCATCTCCAAGACCTGTGACCCCAAGTGTTGCAAGAGTTATAGCGGACATTCCGGAAGAAACAGCAAGTGCACCAGTACCACCTTCAATTGCAGCTACTCTTTTCTCAAGAACATCGGTTGTAGGGTTCATGAGTCTTGTGTAAATGTTGCCGAATTCTTTCAGTCCGAAAAGATTTGCTGCATGTTCTGCATCCTTGAAAGTATATGATGCTGTCTGGTAGATAGGTACTGCACGTGATCCTGTTACAGGGTCAGGTTCCTGCCCAGCATGCAAGGCCAGTGTGTTGAATCCTAATTTCTTCTTGTCCATGTTGTTTCCTCTTGTTTTCTTTCATGCACAACTTTGTTGCGATATTACCTAATTGATGTAGTTTTATATATAGATTTGCATAAAGGCAAAGAATATTATAACCATTGGTTATATTAGCTGTGTGATTTTGTCTTTTGAATATCTGTTGTACTTTCTCACTCCTTTTGATGTTTCAGCATCTGGGCAGAAAACAACCCCGGCTCTAAAATCGAATAAAAATAAAAGAAAAAAGGAGCTGTGAATATACTTATAATACCTGTTTTCCACAATTGAATACGGTCAACTAAGAAGCTTTTTTAGAAACGCAACTTCCCTGTCCTTTGTAACTTCAAGTATCTTAGCAGTTGAATTCAGTTCCTCTGCAAGATTTTTAACATTGGAAACATGCTCCTCTGTATCAAGTTCTATCATATTGATGCATATTATCTCTGCACCTTCTACCTGCTTTCTGGCATATTCTATAAGCTGGTCTGCTTTTGTTTCGAAATCAGCTGAATTGATAATTAGTATACTCGGGAGCAATTCTGTTTCAGGAAGTGCCATTCTTTCAACATCTGCTTTCAGCTTATGGGGAAGTACGGTTTCTTCGGTTTCAATGAAAACCGTATCAGGATCGAATTCTTCCTGAAGGGTCAATAAGTTGCTTCTGATATCGGTGTCAAGGGAACATGGTATACACACGCTGTTGACTTCCTTTGTCTTAATTCCCAGTTCTGAAAGTGTCTTTTCATCGTAGTCTACCTCCCCTGTTTCCTGAACGATAACACCTATTTTCTCTCCCGTTGAGTTAAGGTATTTTGCAAGGTCAAGGACCATTGTTGTCTTACCACTGCCCGTTGCTCCACCCATGATGCTTACTTTCATATTGTGCACTCCATTTATATTTGAAAAATATTGGAATTGCCTGTCTGTTTTGCAGTTAAACAGCAATCCCACATCGCTGAAACACTGCTCAATTAATTATGTAATTGCTAGCCATAATATCATGAGAGTTACTGATTAATAAACTTTCAGTATTGCTGAATAGAAATCCAATCAAAAAAAGATAATTTGGTGGTTCATATAAACCACCATTTGCTGGCTATCGAGTGACTTGATTATGTTTTTTCCTGAAAATATCACCTAAAATCAGATATCATTTCTCGATTTCCTGCTGCAGTTTCTTCATTTCCTTTATCTCTTTTATTCTTCTCAGAATGACTTCTCCGAGGAAGATAATAAGAGCAGCAAGCAGGAAGTATATCTTCTGGCTAACACTGTCACGTACAAGCTTTTCAGAGTTCCCCTGTGCTTCCTCAAACAGTTTTGCCCTTGCTTCATTTACAGAATAGGTGCTTCCGCCAGATGATTTGATCAGTGCGGGAAGTTCCTCATTAAGCCCCACATCACGGTACTCGAGTGCATAATTCACTGCTACCGGATACCCCGAGAGATCATGCAGACCTATAGGACTTGGGTTAATTACAGCTTCATAGACATTGTTCCCGGTAAGTGACAGGTCAAGAGCATCACCGTCCAGCTTCAGGGTAGGTATGCCTTCATCATACATTGTCAGTTCGATGGTTACAGGTGTACCGTACCATGTATCCGGTGCATCTACCACAGCTCCTGTTTCTTCCCTTGGGTTACCGATTGCCCAGTTCACGGTTGAGGATATGAGCTTTGAGTTGTTGCCGGAATACAATTGAGTGGCCCACATGTTCTCTCCACCCTGTCCGTTATCAGTTGAAAGGGCAGCAACCCTTCCGAGTCCGTATCTCCATGTGGTCAGTACAGGTTTTCCTGTACTTGTGATAATAAGCCTGTCTGCTCCGGCTTTTGGTGTAACGTCATCGTATCCTGTAATGCTGCCTTCGATCTCAATGTCCTTTGTAATGAAATGTTTGGTATTGTATTCGATGAGAGGGTACGTACCAATATCGGCAGTCTCTTCATCCTCAGTCTGCTGAAGATCTTCAAATTCTATATTTGCTCTTTCACCTTCATCGAGGTGGAAGTAAACGCCACCTACTTCATTCATCAATGTTTCTGCATAGAAATTTGTATGGTCATCAACCTGTGATGGTGCACTTGACCTGATGTGTATGTAGTAGAGATTTACACCTTTATCCACTATATCTTCTGCAACCTTAAGACTTTCATCATATGATTGCTCAATGCCACCATCAGAAATGATTATGATTTCCAGTTCTCCAACTTCATTATCCAGCCACCCATCTGCTATCGCCAGTCCTTCGTTAAGCGACGTTTCACTTGTACTTCCAGGTGTAAGCGTTGCCATTTCAGATTCAAGGAATTCAAGATTCGAAGCAGTTCCAAGGAACTGCAATCCACCGGATACGTCCATACCTTCACTGCCAAAAGCAATGACTCCAAGATAAGCATCTCTCAGGTTGTCATTGTGAAGTATATTAATGGCGTTTCCAAGTATATCTGCAATAGTTCCGTGAGCGGCTGTACTTTGCGATATATCCAGTACCAGGACAATGTTCCTTCCACCGCTCCAGTCAGTAGGCTTTGAGAGGACCGGTAATATCTCTTCGATAGGGGAGTCAAGGTAGTCTCCATAATTATAGGAGCGGTCTCCTCCCACTACAACAATACCTCTGCCATCATTGAGGTAGTCCTCGAGTTCTTTCACATCAGCTTCGGTGAATGAGTTCGCATGAGTATTATCGATAATTATTGCTTTCTTGGTATCGATATTGTTAAGTTCCCCGGAAGTTGAAACATCATAGAGATTTAAGAGTATGTCTGCAAGCGGGGAATTGGTTTCAAGACCGATTGCACGAATGGTAGGTTTAGGGATGGCATATACAGCTTTGTAATATTGATTGTTGATGGAGTCAACATCAGAGCCGGAAGGCTTGATGATAGCTTTCAGAGTATGTGCGCCAAGTTTTGTGAATTTCACCTGTGTCACAGGTAAACTTTTCTCACGTGTTGTTTGTGTAACCTTGCCACTTCTAATGAGCGTATCATCACTATATAATTCATAATTGTAGCTTATTTCCTGGTCCATTGCCTGGGATACTACAATGTCGAACTGGTTCTCATTCTTGAGAATTACTGTCTTATCACCTACGATCTGCACACTCATATCGTTTGTTTCCAGTTCAGGCTGAACATAATATACAGTAGTACCAGTTTCCTTTGCAAACTGCAGGGCATCTTCCAGATCTTCACCTGTATTACTGTTACCATCAGTGACCAGTACTATCTGGTTGTCTCCTGTGGCGTACTGCACAATGGCATCCCCAAGAGCAGTGCTGTCTCCTGTGAGCCGGACAAGTGATGCAGAAGTCTTAGCAGTCATGGCTTCATAAAGTTCGGATGCCGTACCGTTCACGAACAACTCCATACTGTCAGTCTCATCGGAGATTATCACAAGGTCTGGATTATCATCTGTTGTGATCCTTGGTACGAGTGTGAAAGGTGATGCAAGAGCAATGATGAGCAGTATAGCAACAACGATACGCGAGATAATAAGTCCTTTTTTAGTTCCCTTCTTTAGTAGATAGAGGCCTGCAATAAGGGCGGGGATAATCAGCCAGAGCATCTCCGGACTTTCAAGTTGGACCATCAAAGCTCACCTCTTTTTCTGATTATCAGCAGTTCCAGTATTACCAGGATGAAAACAATGATTATCATGTAAATGTCCAGATAGTTCTTTGCAGTGTAGGAGCTGGCACGAACAATTTCAGGTCCATCGTTTGCCTGTGAACGTTCTATGACATCATCTCCTTCAAGAGTAGTATCAGATTCCCTGTCGTTATAGAGGTTTACAGCTATTTCCTTTCCAGCTACCTGGTAGACTCCGCTTTGGTCATAAAGCACACGAGTTACGGTTTCCGTTCCGCTGGGAGTCTCTATATCCTGTTCCTTTGCCAGTGCCGAAATAGTTCCTGTCCTGAGGTTATAGTCCTGAACACTACCGGTACCTCCAAGCCATCCTGCCAGCTTGAACCAGAATACGGGGTACTCAGGCAGGTTGTGGAAATTGTTCCATGCATTCTCACCGGTAACGTCATTGATGCCGAAATAGACGACTGTTCCATCACCGACTGAATGATAAGCCAGTACTGGAACCTTTTCTTCAGTAGCAACAAGTGTGGTGGAATCAATCCTTCCGGTTACATTCAGGAATTGGTACATGGCAACTTCTTCGTATTTGATATCCTCACTAAGCCTTGTTTCCTGAACGACCTCAAGGGTCACACCATTATCTGCATCTTCAACAGACTCCGGTATTACAGGGAGCAGTTCCTGTAGTTCCGTCTTTGCATTTTCAGCAGAAAGTGCCTCGCTGGCGATAAATACAGCTCTTCCGCCATTATTGAAGTAGCTGTTAAGAGATGATATTTCATTGCTTGCAAGTGCCCTTTCCTTATTTGCAATGACAACGATGCTGTATTTGGACAGGTCATCAGGAATCCCGTCGAGTTGTTTAAGATTAATGGTCGGTATCAGTGAAAGTGCAACTTGCGATGGCAGGTTTTCAACATCTGTCACGTAGAGCAGCTGTCTGTCGGATACCTTAGGAATGGATATGTAAGCGGTATTATCAACCATCAGGCTGTCATCATCTGTTAATCTTACTTCTGTAATGCCTGTTCCAAGATTTGTAAGCATGAGTTGTTTTGTTGAACGTGCCGGGATGTTGAGTGAAACCGTATTTGTCTTTCCGTTGTCCAGATTCTCGATGTCAACATTCACTACCTGTCTGCTGTTCCTGTAGTTCTTCACAACTCCCGTATAGGTGTAACTGCCATCTACAGCCTCAATGCTTCCCTGGATGAATCCTACATTGTCAGCATCATTACCAACAATGATGAACTGGACGGTAAGTCCGTATGATTCTGCAAGTTTCATAGCATTGACGGGGTCATCACCATTCCAGTTAGTAAAATCGGAAATTACGATAAGGTTGCCGCCTTCATCAGAGAGCAATCTCATTCCGGCTGAAATGGCGCTTGACAGGTCTGCAACCGTTGCTTTTGCTTCGAGAATATCAAGTGTGTCATAGGTTGCCTGTGAACCTTCACCTTCAAGCACTGTCACCGGAGTGCTCTCTGCAAGTATGATGCTGTTCTTCTTGCTCACGTAATCTTCAGCTTTTGCTATGGCATCGCTGAACCTGCTGTCTGTCTGCATGCTTGCAGATGCATCTATAATAAGTACTGTGTGCTCGCCGCTAAGTGCTTCCTGTGTTTCAAGAAAAGGAGATGCTGCAGCCATTGCAAGGAGTATGAGCACAAGTAATTGTATAAGGAAAAGCGGGTCCTTTATGAGTTTTGTAATAGATGTATAGAAACGTTTTTTCTCTTCCTTGATGTCCATAAGGAACATGAGGGATGGAACCTGGACCTGAAGTGGTTTAGGCCTGAGAAGGTAGAGCAGTATCAAAGGTATGACCCTTACAAGCCCTGCCAGTGCAAGAGGATTATCAAAAGGCATTACCATCTCCTCCTGCTGATGGTGTGGAAGAACGCGTCAAATATCGGGATATCTGTTGTGAATGTATAGAATTCTGCACCAACTCTGCTGCACGTATCCTTGATATGGTTTATATGTTCTGTGAGTTTTTCCTGATATTCATTTTTCAGGTCCTCGCTGATATATGTGTCCAGTTTCACTCCAGATTCAAGGTCTATGAGTCGGCTGTGGCCGTGGATGGTGAGGGTGCTTTCTGTCCTGTCAAGCACCTGGACAAGCATCAGGTCATGGTCTGAAAAGCGGTAAATTGCAGATTCGATCTCCTTAGGGTCCTGAAGGAAATCAGAGATAATAATGACAAGTGAGCGTGAATGGATGGCTTTTCCGTACAGTATCGTGCATTCATCAATAGCCGTTTTTCCACCGGGCATGGCTGTTTCAAGCTGTTCGATGGTACGTAACAGGTATTTTCGTCCTCTTCTGGGTTTTGCAATGTCCACATTCTCTGCAAACGTTGATATCGCGAACTTATCGTTGTCCTTGGTAACCAGATAGGCAAAGCCTGCTGCAAGCATAGTAGCATACTCGAACTTACTTGGAGCACCTCCGGCAGTGTAGTCCATACTCTTACTTGAGTCCAGCAGGATGTGGGTTGTCAGGGATTTATCTTCCTCGAACTGGCGTACATAGAGTTTCTCAGATCTGGCATAAGCTTTCCAGTCCACGGATTTAAGTTCATCACCACGGTTGTATTCCCTGTAACCGATGGTGTCCAGACCTTTTCCGCTATGGATAGAGCGTCTGCTACCTGCATATGCAGTTGACACTCTTTTCCTTACCATGAAGGTAAAACGGTCAAGCTGCCTGAAAAAATCAACATCAATATTATGTCTCTTGTCGCTCATAGCCAGTGCTCTGCCCGAGTTTTCTGTCAGAACTTACCTTTTCACTTTATTTTTTCAAGCAGGCTCTTGATAACCTGGTCAGTGCTGAATCCTCTTCTTTCTGCCTCGAAGGTCAGGATGATCCTGTGCCTGAGAACCGGATATGCCATTGCATCGATATCTTCTGCACTTACATAGTTGCGTCCCTGTATCAATGCCCGTGCCTTTGCTGCAAGAATGATTCCTATTGATGCCCTTGGGGATGCACCGTATTCGATGAACTCGCTCTTGATACGTGTTGACATGACAATCTTAATGGCCCTGTTCTTGATATCATCGGCAATTGGTACATCTCTTGTCAGTTTCTGCAGGTCAAGAAGTGTGTTCTTGTTAACAACCTTACCAACAGTAGGCATGATAGACTTTGTGTAACGGTTAACTATCTCTATCTCATCTTCGTAGCTTGGATAATCCACAAGTATCTTAAGCAGGAATCTGTCAAGCTGTGCTTCCGGGAGAGGGAAAGTTCCTTCCATCTCAATAGGATTCTGGGTTGCCAGTATGAAGAATGGTTGTTCAAGGATGAAAGTGTCATTACCGACAGTGATCTGTTTCTCCTGCATTGCTTCAAGCAATGAGGACTGTGTCTTTGGTGAGGCACGGTTGATCTCATCGGCAAGTACGATATTGGCAAACACAGGCCCCGGTTCAAACTTGAATTCCTTGTGTCCGTCACTTTCTTCAATGATGTGTGTTCCTGTAATGTCCGCAGGCATCAGGTCTGGTGTACACTGTATTCTGCTGAAGTTAAGGTCCAGTGATTTTGCTATGGTTGAAATGGTCAGTGTCTTTCCAAGACCCGGGTTACTTTCCACTAGTGCATGTCCGTTACATAATATTGCAATTATGATCTGTTCCACTGAAGCGTGCTGGCCGACAACTACCTTTCCAATCTCGTTGAAAAGCGTTGCAAACATATCGCCGGCCATTTTGTATGTTTGCGACAGGTCCCTTGAATTCAGGTCGCTAGCCATTTATTATCTCCTTTCTCGTTGTCCTATGAATGTAAAATTATGAATAATGAATATAATGTTCAGTTCTTAGCCATTTCCTCAAAATACGATTTGATAACGCTTTCATAACCTTCAGGAAGCTCTTCATAATATGCCTGGGATGAAATTATACTTATTTCGTAAGGTGAGGATTGGTCAAAGTCCTCATCAGCTTCTTCTGCTTCTTGCTGATTTGAAAAACCTGTACCTGTTCCGGGCGGAAGTGTCAGGTCAACTTCGGTTCCTTCCACAACAATGATCGCAGTTTCCCCGGTAAGGTCCTCAGTTCCGGAACCATCCTCGTCGCTGGTCTCCTCACCAAATTCAACAAGGTCGCTGGGTGTTTCATCATCAGGGGGAATAAATCCTGTGTCTTCTAATATTTGTTTAACAACTCCAGGATCAAAGTCCGTGCGAACGTCATTCGACATGATAAAACCAAGTGTTGATGCAGAGACCAGTATCAGTACCAGGCCCAGTGTCAACCGTCTTCTTTTCAGAAAAGCTGAAGACTGGACTTTTGAAATACCTGAAGATACAATATTTAACAGATCATTAACTATTATGTTGTCAGTATCCCTGTTATCGTATGCGGTACGTAGCTTTTCCTGCAGGTTTGGATATTTTTGTTCTACTATTAATAAAATTCCGGTTCTGTCATCACGCCTGTGTATAATGAGTGTCAATATCAATGCCAGAAATCCGGAAATAAGAGCCATTGCAACAGTTTCAAACGCAATACTTATGCCTGCAATATTATAACTTGTTCCTGCCCGTACTTCAAAAGTAGTCATCATGGCAAATGCCTTATCCATGTTTAACAGGAACATCAGGGTGAAAAGTACCAGTGAAATTGTCAGGAAATCTATTAGCTTATAGGCCCTGCGGTATTTTTTAAGGGCAGATTCCTGTTTCTTTACGAAATCCCTGATATCCATGGTGGCACCGTTTATTTTGATTCAGTGAAAGATACTTGCTTTCTTAACTATATCTAATTAGATTCGCAATAAGAATCAAATTTAGGATACGATCCAAGTATTTTCAACATCCCTACGTTTGACTCTATATTAGATATTGCATCTTTTATAATAGTATCGTTTATATTTCCTTCGAAGTCAATGTAGAAAACATAATCACCAAGTACTTTTTTGGAAGGTCTGGATTCAATCCTTGTCAGATTGATATTATTTTTGGCAAATTCACCCAGAATGGCATAAAGAGCACCGGGGCGGTCACGGTCAAGATAGACTATTATAGAGGTCTTATAGGAACTATCCTGTTTATCCTTTGTTATATATTTTTGGACGCTTTCCGGAATATTGCTTCTTGTAATTATGACAAAACGGGTATGATTATGTTTCCTGTCCTGAATATTTGGTATTATAATATTCAGATCATACATTTCAGCAGTCTCTGGTGAGGCAATAGCAGCCATTTCATCAAATTCAGTGGCGAGTTTTGCTGCGTGGGATGTACTTCCCGTTGTCCTCAACTCAGCGGCAGGAAACTGATCTTTCAGGAATTGGCGACATTGTCCGAGGCCCTGGGGATGTGAAAGTATCACTTTGATCTCTTCTTTCTTTCCTCTGGATAACAGGCAGTGTTCTATGGTAACGATAGTCTCCCCGATGATATTCACATCATTTTCCAGTAGCCTGTCAAGTGTGATCCCTACAGAACCTTCAATGGAATTTTCCAGGGGCACGACCCCGATATCACATGCTCCGCTTTCCAGAAGGGAGAACACATCCTGTATGTCTGCACAGTATTCAAGAACATCTTTCCCTTCGCGTCCGTTCTCTTGTATCCACTGCTTTGCAGCTTTTTCAGTATAGGTTCCTTTAGGACCAAGTACGCCAATTATCATTCTGCTCCCTAACGATAGTAAATTAAAAAAATCTTTTCATGACTGCTTTTCAAGGGCTTTTGCTATTTTTCTCTCTATATCAGAGTGCCTGTTATCAAGTAATGTGAGGTTTTTTTCTGCATCAACAAGAGCTTCAATATAAGTATCATCTTTCTCATCAGGCAAAGAGGTAATGTCGGGAAAATCTTTAAGGTTCTGGATCATCGGTTTAATCTCTTCTTCTCTCTGGGCAAGCAGACCAAGCAGTTCTTTCATTTCATTCCGTGTTTTTTCGTCCTTTATTTCCTTTATTTTATCTTCCATACTTTTCCTGCGTGTACTCAGACCATCTGCTGTAGTGTATATCCTGTCAAGCATCTGTGCCAGGATTGCCTTATCAAAGATTATTTCTTCAGTTTTGATCTCAGGAACTTTTTCCTTCTCTTCGCCCCCGGTTTCCTTAGGCGGCATACAGACATAATCTTCACTAAAGACTCTCTGGTTCATATATGTGGGAGAAACGATCTCAATATCGGAATTATGCAGGGAGTCTATAACATTCTTCTTAAAATCGGACCTCGCAGTGATCATTCCTTCGATATCCCTGAGGAGCCCTCCTACTTTATAACTTATGGAAAAATCTCCCAGTTTTTCAATATGCACAAAAGGGTTTTCCAGACCAGTGATCTCTGCAGCCTTAAGGAGATTTTTCTCAATATCTTTCCGGGGTATGTTGTAACCAAGAGATACGCTTACCTTTATGATAGTGCCGGAAGACCGTATGGTTTTGAGAGGTTTTGAAACAAGGGTCATATTCGGAATAGTAATCAGATCCCTGTCCATGGACTGGACCTGGGTATGCAGGAAGTATGTTTCTGTTACTCTGCCAAAGGTGTCATCGGTCTTTATAAAATCCCCTACTCTGAAAGGATGGATCAGGCGAAGCATTATCCCTGCCATTGCATTCGTCACAAAGGTGGTTGATGAGAATGCTATTATGGCTCCGATCACTATACTTACAAGGGTGAGTACCAGATTTTTATCTTCAACATTTATCGGAAGGGTAAATACAATAAAAAGTATCCCGATGATGAAAATTACTACGAATATGAGTTGCTGGATTATCTTCTCCCTTGAAAAAAGATTCCTTTTTCTGAAAAGGAAATCAAAAACAATGATTAGTGTGAGGGTAACCAGTAAAGAGATTATGCTTGGTATGAATTGATCAATATCCATATTTTACCACCCTCTTGATTATTCCCATTTTCAAATAATAATGATGTCTCATCATATATAGAGTAGATGAGTTCCAGGAACATGATATAATTAATTCTGCGTAATCATTTCCTATCAATACATTTGTTTATCGCTCTTTTCAGACCATTCCCTGAGCAGTTTAAGGCACTCATCCCTGTCAGTATTAACTAACTCAAGTTCCTGATCCTGCTTTTCTCCCCGAATGTACCTGTAAAAAAGACCGTCGTCAAAACCAATGGCAGCAACGTCCACTTTGTTGGATCCATAATATACGGTCTTTATGCGTGCCCAGTAAATGGCTGCAAGACACATAGGACATGGTTCAGAACTTGTGTACATCTCGCAGTCTGAAAGGTCGAATCTTTCCAGCACAGCAGACGCCTGTCTGATGGCGAGAATTTCTGCATGGGCGGTAGGGTCATTGGTTTTCAATACTTCATTATGGGTTTTGGATAATACCTTCCCGTCTTTCACAACAATCGCCCCAAAAGGTCCGCCGTGATTACGTTTTATTCCGTGGCGTGCCTCGTCTATGGCCATCTGCATAAAGGTGTTCATGGGACATTATCATTATTTATTGGCTTTAAGTGCAGTGGTATATGTGGCCTGTACTTTTGAAAAATAAAGCTTTATGGTGTGGTAATAGCCTGATAAAATCTCTTATAGTATTCCATTAGGTTTTAGAAGCTCTTTATGCCTTATATTTTAAATTAAAGCTTTATTATTACTGTTTAATTGTAAGTATCTTTATATTCGAAATAACGAATCCGGGAATTGTAAGATCACATGTCTAATTCCATAAACCACCACCAACCATCATCCCCAACGTACCACCATACGTATCGTAACACCAACATGTGATCTTTCTTCAATTCATATATTGCATTCATGAGGAATACAAAGACTAAAAGGAAAAGGAAATCGGAGTTTAGAAATGAAAAAAACAACACTCAACTATATTGTGGACCTTCCGTTACTGGCACATTCAGTCATAGTAAGCGTTACAGGACTGGTCCTGATGTATGGAAGCCATGGCGCAAGCTTCCTGGGATTTGACAGCAGGGAACTGCTCCATATGCATGAACAGATAGGAGTTCTGATGGTTGCATTCTCACTTATCCATGTAGTATTACACTGGAAGTGGATGGCTTGCACAACAAAGAACTTCTTTACCGGGAAGAGCAGTTCATCGGCAACCAGCAAGGCCAGATTATCTGTAAAGTGCGAAACAGCAAATCCAGTTGAAGAATAAATTCATGTATTCAGATCAGATGTCTGGTTTTTTCCAGACATTCTCATCCTATTTTTGAGTATACCATAAACCTATTATCTCTTAGAGCATTTTTCTGTATAAAATAAAGGTGGAACTATGCAGCTAAAAGTACAGCCTATTGATATCAAAGTCGGCAAATACAAAGTGGTGTTGAATACAATTGACGCCAAGGAAATGGGAGTTAACGAGGGTGACAGGGTAAGGATCAAGGATCACACAATTCTTACAGCCATCGTCGATTTTACAGAAGATATGATCTCTCCGGGAATGATTGGTCTGTATCATGAGGTGCAGGAACAGTTGCAGAGAGAATGGACTGAAACCGTAGAGGTAGAACCGGCTGAAAAACCAAAATCCACCCGGATTATCAGAAAGGTAATGGATGGTCACAAGCTCGAAAGGGATGAGATATATGAGCTTGTGAAGGACATCGTTGAGGAGAATCTTAATGATATCGAGCTTGCTGCATTCCTCACTGCCACTTATATCAAGGATCTCAGTGAAGATGAGACTGAATGGCTCACAAAAGCAATGATAGAAACCGGTGAACGTATCGAATTCAGTACTTCTCCTATAATGGACAAACATTCAATAGGTGGCGTTCCCGGTAACAAGATCTCCCTGCTTATTGTTCCAATCGTTGCAGCCAATGGTTTGCTTATCCCAAAGACCAGTTCCCGGGCTATAACCGGTGCTGGTGGTACAGCTGATCTCATGGAGATACTGGCTCCTGTGGAGTTCACCGCTCAGCAGATTAAAGAAATGACCGAGAAGGTCGGTGGTGTCATTGTATGGGGCGGTGCTACAAATATAGCACCTGCAGATGACAAGCTGATAAAGATAGAGTATCCGCTTTCCATAGACCCGCATTGCCAGCTGCTGGCTTCCATTATGGCTAAAAAAGGTGCAGTTGGCGCCCAGAAGGTTGTTATGGATCTTCCTACCGGTGCGGGTACTAAACTGCCCGATGTAAAAGCCGGAAGAAAGCTTGCCAGGGACCTCATAAGTCTTGGCGAACGCCTTGGTATGGATGTGGATTGTGCACTTACATACGGTGCATCTCCAGTTGGAAGGACAGTTGGTCCTGCACTTGAAGTTATAGAAGCTCTGAAGGTCCTTGAAACAATGGAGGGTCCGAACAGTCTCATAGAAAAGAGTGCTGTTCTTGCAGGAATGCTCCTTGAGATGGGCGGAGTGGCTGCTAAAGGACAGGGACGCGAGCTTGCCATCGAGACACTGAAGAATGGTAAAGCGCTTGCAAAGATGAAAGAGATAATTGCGATACAGGGCGGCAATCCGGATGTAACTCACAAGGATATTAAGGTGGGTGAATTCACTGCAGAACTAACAGCCCCAACCAATGGTTATATTCTAGAGTTCCATAACAAACGCATTGTTCAGATAGCAAGGCTTGCCGGTGCACCAAATGATAAAGGTGCAGGTGTCAGGATCCACAAGAAAAGAGGCGAGTCTGTTGAAGCAGGCCAGCCTGTCCTGACAATATATGCTGAGAAAGAAGAAAAACTTGCAGAAGCTATCAAAAGTGCAAGAGAGGATCTCCCGATAGTTGTTGAAGGTATGCTTCTTGAGAAAGTAGCAGACATTACAGAAGTCTGACAGGTATTCCAATGAAAAAGATAGTAATATTGAGGCTTGGCCACCGTCCGCAGAGAGACAAAAGGATAACCACGCATGTGGGTCTGACAGCAAGGGCTTTTGGTGCAGAGGGAATGCTCCTTGCATCTGAGGATAAGAAACTTGCAGACAACATAGCTGATGTTGCCACAAGGTGGGGAGGAGACTTCTATGTTAAGAATGATGTCAGCTGGAAGTCTGAAATAAATAAATGGAAAGACGATGGCGGCAAGGTCTGTCATTTGTCCATGTATGGGATAAATTTACCGGACGCAGTTCCGGAGATCCGACAATGTGACAAGCTCATGATCGTAGTGGGTGCGGAAAAAGTACCGTTCGAAATATATGAAATGGCTGACTGGAATGTTGCAGTTGGCAATCAGCCTCATTCAGAAGTTGCAGCTGTGGCAGTCACCATGGACCGTATAGCTGAAAGCGACCCTCTGAGAAATAAGTTTGAGGGTGGTGAACTAACAATAGTTCCTGAGAAATGCGGTAAACAGGTTATCGATAACAGATAGGTGGATTTTTACTATGGGTCCCTTTTTACAGAAGGGCCCCTGTATATCCTTCTTCGTTCATAATCACCGTACCCGCGGTGTTTTGGATCTTCTTTTTTCCGAAGATGCTTTTCAAATAATTCATCGAGTTCATCCTCATTGATATTGTCGTCTTTTCGCTCATCTTCTACTGGCATATGATCACAGGCTTTCAAATGGTTCTTATAAGCGGATCATGGTCAATGAATTCCACATCAAGTTTTAATTTATCTGCAAGCACCGGGCAGAGGTCCTGCATACCCGGATTCTCTGTGGCATAATGTGTTGCATCAACAAGGAGCATGTCGCTGAAAGAACGTATTATGTCATGCTTCATTTCCGATGACACATAAGCGTCGGCTCCGTACTCCCTTGCAGTTTCAATGTATTCTGACCTGAAACCACTGCCTCCGAACACCATCACTTTCCTTATTTCATCCTTGTTGCCTGTGTATTGGATATGTGTGTTCAGGCTTTTTGAAACAAGGTTGACAAAAGTTTCTGTTGAACACGGGGTTATCGTTCCGATTCTGCCGATAGGGGTTTCATGTATGTCTGATAATCCAAGCCTGTTTGCAAGTGCATCATTTATGCCTCCTTTTGCCTTATCAAAATTCGTGTGCATGGAGTATAATGATATATTATTGTCAAGTGCTATTCTGAGACTGTCTGCCAGTTTTTTGTCAATACAGTTGATGGCGTGAAAAATAAGGGTGTGATGTGTGATAAGAAGGTCTGCACTAATCTTTGCAGCTCTGTTAAGCACGTATTCTGTAGGGTCCAGTGCAATGGCTATCTTACGAACATCATTTTGCAGGTCAAGTGTAAGTCCTATTCTTCCAATATCGAAATCTTCAGCAAGTTCAGGAGGTGCCACTTCTTCAAGAATGGGTATAATATCTTTTAATTGCATAAAGCAGGAATAATTTTGAATTGATTTTAACCTGTCGGAAATGCTTTGTTTATTGCTGTTTAATAATTATTTGCTTTATTTTATTTAATTGATGTAAATACAATCGAAGCATTCAAATAGGTGCACTGTATATTTATAATAAATAATATATTATATGTTTAAATTAAATACTCGAGGATAGTTTATGAGGATAAAGACAGGTGTAGAGGGTTTCGACGAAATTGTGCAAGGCGGGTTGCTTGCAGAACGTGTTTACCTTGTAAGTGGTCCACCGGGTAGCGGTAAGACTACTTTTTGTGTGCAATACCTCGCGCATGGTGCAGCTCTTGGTGAAGTAGGGCTTTATGTAACATTACTTGAGAGTCCGCAGAATATCATAGATGATATGTCTAACTACTCTCTTAGTGTGGTCTCTCTCATAAAAATGAGAAAACTGCTTTTTGCAGACCTTGGTCCACGAATGGAATATGGGTTCATGGATGAAATGAGCGAATATATCACTCCTGACTATGAAGTGTCGGCAACTTCCGCAGAGCATGAAGCTCCTTCTCCAGCCATGGTATTCAGGGAGATAGCAGCCTATGTAGCAGAATATAACGTCAAAAGGCTGGTAATAGATTCCGTATCTGCGATAAGGTTCACTACAAGAGATATGTCTCTTCAGGAAAAAGAAATGAGCCGTTTCATCAGGAATCTTAAGAAACTTGGTTGTACAACTATACTCATATCTGAAATGACTGATCCAAGTGCTTATTCCACAGAGCAGTTTGCAGCACATGGCGTTATTTTCATGCATAATTTCCTCTATGACCGGACAATGACCCGTGCATTGCAGGTTATCAAAATGAGGGGTACAATGCATGATTGTAATATGCGCTCAGTAAATTTCAGTGATAGGGGACTTGTAGTCGCTGATCTGCTTGAGTGATGGTGTTCGTAAATGGTAAGGTTCTTTGTCAAAAAGGAAGAGAAGACTCAGCTTACTGATTCTGAGATCGCAGAAATCTCTAAAAATGCTTATGATCTTGGATTTGAGGTAGGGTATCATAAGCATTCTGAGCTTGGATGGGTCAGTGAACGATATTCAATGCTTGAAGATCTTGCCAAAGAGGCAGGACTTGATAAACTAGTCAAAGAACAATATGCCAAAGGTAAAGAAGGAGGCGTAAAGGCCAAAGAAAGGGATATGCTTGCCGGTCTCTCAAAGAGGGAATCTGAAAAGCAGCGGGCAGAATCAAAAGCTGCTTACAATGCTTTCAGTATACATCATCAGGAGAGGCTCATTGAATCTGGCTACGGGAGTTCTCTTGTGGATAGGGACCATATTTTTTCTATTATTCAGCGCCCTTCAATGATGAATCTTCCGGGATCCACTTCAAGAACAAAGGCTCTTGACCGGCCTTCTCAACTACGTGGATTTAAACCCCTGTATCCTAAAAATTAATAATTTACAATTGATATGTGTCTGGGATGTCTATGTTAGCAAAAAAAGTTTTCTATCTGTCATTTATTGTTTTTATTTTGTTTACTTCTTCTGCAATGGCTTATACCGTTGATGATATTGAATGGAGTGACAGTTCTGATGCAAGTGGGACCCTTCATTGGGGTGGCACACTTAAATGTGACGAATACACGATAAAAGTGGAAGATTTCAATGAGGGTGGTTTTGTAAGTATCGGTATCTACCGCGACGGGCAATTGCAAAAGAAATCACCCGCACGCGCAGGTGAAGGTTTCGAATTCCGTGATACTGAAAAGGGTGACGATCTGCGCATCTTCGTAAAAACTGTAACTCTTAATATCGATGAGTGGACTGGCAATATGGAAGACCCGACTGCTGCCATAGAGGTTTACGAAAGGGGTATACCTGAGATGGACATTGTGATCGAGCCTGAACAGGATACATATGACCCGAGGACAATTTCCTATCCGTTCATAATTGCAACGATTGCTATCACAAATGAAGGTGATGCCAAAGCATACGATATGGATGTGGATATTGATGTTGATGGGATGGAGCTGGTTGATGGCAAATTGAGTCATCATCTAATTTCTATAGACGAGGATGAAGTACTGGACTTAATAGAGATCAAACTGGAAGTCCCACATTACTGGGAAGAGACAGATGTGGACATTACTGTAACAACAAGATCCGAAGACATCAATGGTGAAATACACGAAGATGTTGAAACGGAAACCATCACCGTAGAACCGGTAGTAGAACTGATGATCACAAAGAGTGTCACTGAAGAAATATATATGGACGAGACTGCACATGTTTCTATCAGTATATGGAACAATGGCATCTATGCTCTGAGTTCTGTGTCAGTAACCAATCCAACTACAAGTGACCTTGAAATTCAGGACAGTGTTGATAACGAAGTTACACTTTCTTTCACTTCAAAGGAAACAAAGGCAAAGGTATTTGAATATACTTTAAAGCCTACAAAGACCGGTAAATATTCAGTTCCGGCTGCAACAGCTACCTTTACTGCTCCCGATGGAAAAGAGTATACCTTCACTTCAGAAAAGCCCACTATTCAGATAGAAGGTCCTGATATTGTTCTTACTAAAGCAGTAAATCCTTCATCCGTAAATCCCGGTGACGATGTCACTGTAAAGGTCACTTTGAAGAATCAGGGCACAAGGGATGCAAGTGTGCACACTGCCGAAACCATTCCTGAAGATGTTGTCTTTTTAAGTGGGGACCTTAGTTTTGATGATGTTGCCGTACATGGTAAGACCTACTCATATTCTTATGTCATTAAAGTAAATGAGATTGGAGAACTGAAGCTTCCTGCGACAACTGGAGCGTTCATTGATTTTGAGGACTACAAGGGTGAAAAGATATCCAATATGCCAGTGATCACTGTGCTTGATCCGTCACCAGAGCCTGAAGAAAGTACATCTGCCAGCAGTTCAGATGCTAACACTGATCAGCAGGTAAGTACCGGTGACAAGGAGTCGACCTATACCAGTGATATCGCTGGAGATAGGGTAGAGCCGGGATTTGAAGCAAGCTTTATGATACTGGCGCTTTTCGGAGTTTATTTCGTATCCAGACGCAAAGACAGGTCATGACTTCATGAGACTGCGAATACTCCTGTTCATCGGAATGGCTGTGCTATTGATTAATTTCTGCGTTGTTGCAGGTGCACAGTCAGATGAAACCGAATGGCTTGATGCTCAGGAGTATACTCTTTACTGGGGAGATGAAATAAATCATAGCGGTTACCTCATAACCGCATCTGATTTTTCCCCTGCTAAACCAACAGATGATGAAAATGATTACGTTATGCTCACCATATCAAGCATTTATCATGATTCATGGGGTGCAATACTAGCTAATAATACGGGGATATCCAACAACAGTGTTTTTGATGAGCGGCTTAACATAACAGCTATTGAAATCATCACTGGTAACGATATCCCTGTTCCCTATACTACTCTCAGTGTTGCGATTTCCAATTCAACGGGTACTTTACCGGTGAAAATAAAGTGGATGGATGCAACATTTGAATTTGAAGAGCGAATCAGCAATGAAGTGTATATTGATGAAAGGGCTTATTTTTCGCTGAAAATAAAGAACCTGAAAGAAATTCCCCTGGAATCGGTCAGTATCAATAAGTTCATTCCGCAGGAATTCGTCTTTGATCCGGACTCTGAGGTACAATGGAACCTTTCATTCGATCCTTATGAGACAAAGACACTTGAATATTCTCTTAAGGCTTTAAAACCGGGAACTTATGAATTCAATGGTTCTATAATTACGGTTGAGCATGGTGGAAGGACTTATTCCAGAGAATTGAATGCTTCAGACCTGACAATTCACGGTCCATTCATAAACGTGAGTAAATCAGTGTCAATTGACAGTGTCAGCTTGCATGATCAAATCAATATAACTCTGAACGTTGCTAATGAAGGCGACAGGTCAGCTCATGTGGAAGTTTCAGACCAGCTGCCAATAGGTGCTGTTCTTGTTTCCGGTGATACTGATATGAACAGTGTTCTTCACTCTGATAGCAGTATTTCATTAAGTTATTCAATACGCATGGACAAGGCTGGGGATATTATCATACCTGCAGCCCAGGCAAAATTTGTGGACTCAAAGGAATATGAAGGGATAGTTTATTCCGGAAAACAGCTGATACATGTTCTGGATCCTGATGAAACAATATCTGCTGAATCTTATGATGATCCGGATTATTCTGATGAGACTTCATATGAAGAAGAATACCTGGATATGGACAATGCTTCTGAAACTGGTGATGCCGTAGTTGAAGAAGATCATGGAAAGTTACAATTCTTATATGATATTCTGGATTCCATAACCGGATTCCTGAAGAATACCAAAGACAAAATACTATAAAATACTATGAATGTTAATTCTCATAAATGAGATATATTGTCTTTGTTCCGCTTATACAATTGGTGGGATGCTTCCATGACCAGACCCGATAAACGTGAAAAGAATACTACTTTGATCCTGACCCATGGCGATTCGGATGGTGTCTGTTCAGGTGCCATTGCAAAGAGTGCCTATCCTGATTCGGATGTTTATTTCACATCACCTCTGGGTGTACTGGATGAACTGCAGCTTGCAGATGGGTATAAGAATGTAATAATCTGCGATATCGCTGTAGATGAGACTAAATGTGTCGACCTTTTCAGGCGGCTTGAAGAAATTGCATCAAATTCCAATCTAATATATATCGACCATCATCCTTTGCCTGATAAATGTATAAGTGTGGACTGGATGTATCATGATCTCACGGTCTGTGCATCGGAGCTTACATATAAGGTATTTGAAAAGAGACTTAGCCGGGATATGCGCAGAGTGGCCATATACGGTGCCATTGGGGATTATTATGACAATACTCCCTCCGTAAAAGAATGGTTGCGTGATTGGGATAAAAGGAGTCTGTTCTTCCAGGCGGGAACGCTTATTCAGGCACTTATCTATTCTGGAAGGAATTATGATTTCAAAAGGAAGCTGCTTTTACCGCTGTCACATGATATTATCCCTACAGAGATCCCAAATGTGCTTAAATATGCAAAGGAAGGTGCAGAGCTCGAGGAAAAGCTGCGTATCCATGATANNAAGAAAGAGGTAAGGACACTTGAGAATCTTGCATATGTTGTAGACCCTAATGGTTATATGTCTAAATCTGCTATATATGCTGCTTCTTATGGCAGAAAGGGTGTGGGTATTTCGGCTGAGTACAGGCATAAGAGAAATGCCTATGATATGAGTATGCGTTCGCGGGATACGGTGGATCTTAATAAGCTCTTACGCAGGATAGCCCCACAATTCGGTGGTAGTGGCGGCGGTCATGCAGCTGCTGCAGGTGCGAGGGTACCTAAAGGATCTTTTGAAGCATTCCTCCATGCGTTCGATAAGGCCATCGGAGATGAAAAACGTAAGGTTAAAGTGGATTAAAATGGCAAAAAAACTAGATGAATTCGAAGGTATTAATTTTGAGATACTCTTTACAGGAAGATCGAACGTAGGTAAATCTTCCGTTTTAAAGCAGATTACAGGAAAGAACATCAAAGTGGGCAAACGCCCGGGTGTGACGCTAAAACCTACTCATATACGTTACTCTGACCTGCTGCTTACCGACCTTCCTGGTTTTGGGTTCATGAGCGGTGTAAAGGACCGTAAGCAGGATATTGTGAAAGACCAGATCGTGCGTTATATTGAGAGTAATGCAGAAAGGATAAGTCTTGCAGTACTGGTTATTGACGGTGCGACTTTTCTTGATATTGTGCAGCGATGGGAAGAGAGGAACGAGATTCCTATTGACATAGAAATATTTGAGTTGTTCAAGGAGCTTGGTATCGATACAATTCTGGCGGTCAATAAGACGGACAAGATAGATGGTGAACTCGATAAAACTCTGGACGGGATATGCGACAAACTTGAAATGCTGCCGCCATGGAAACAGTGGATCGATTGTATTGCTCCGACATGTGCCAAGAAAGGTGATCTCAAATCACTGAAGTCACTTATCAGGCAGAGACTGCATAATGCAAAAAGAGATGATCTGTTCCAGCATTTCTGAAATTTGACACTTACCTTACTCTGAAGGAAGCTCCAAGTTCAGTTGCAATTATCTCACATTCATTGGTATCAATATCCTGTTGACTGACAACGGTCATACGGGTCTTGATCCCTGCACCAACAGCTTTTTTTGTGAAGTCCAGAAGTGCCTGGTATGATCCTTCAAAAGCTGGTTTGCACAACTGGTTGTATTTTTCTTCAGATTCGGCATTAAGACTCACAGAAACTGCATCAAGCCCTGCTTCTTTTAGTTCTGTGACAACATCCCTTCCGGGGTTCATGAGTGCTGCATGGCCGTTGGTGTCCAGCCTGACGTGGCTTCCTTTTTTGTGTAGCCAGCTGGTTATGTGAAGTACAGTATCAAACCTGCATGTAGGTTCACCAAAGCCGGTAAAAACGATCTCATGGTATTTAGTAAGGTCAAGACTTTCAAGCTCTTTTATGATCTCTTCCTCAGAAGGTTCCCTTGAAAGGCGAAGGTTGTAACCATAAACCCCGTCGCAGATGTCACGGATACAAAAAACGCAACTGGCACTGCATTGGTTTGTTATGTTGAGATAGAGGTTACCATATGCTTCATAGCAAATCGTATCCTTGAGCATAGGAATACTGTTGTCAGTGTCTGGCATTTGTGTCCACCTGTCGCTTTTATTTTGTCCAGTTGCCGTTTGGGATTATGTCGTAGTCGATTGCAGGTATTTTTTTGAGGAAATAGATAAGTGCTTCAATCCCGAATTCAAGTTCAATCTCTTCCCTGAAGTACCATTCCCCTTCATAATTGTCCAGTGCTTCAAGGGTATGTGGAGTTATGTCGTAGACTTCTCCATGTATGAACGATGCTGATGATCGTGATGATCTTTCGTCTTTCAGGACACCCGGGAATAGTCCAAGATCGAGCATGGTATACTTTCCGATCGTCCTTGTTGTGCAGATATATTCGGAACCATCCAGTAACTGGTGGTTCGAATCTCCTTTTTTAAGGGTGCCGTAGACGAAGATGTACATTCAACTGAGTCCCACGTTCAGTTTTAATAATGTCTTCCTGACCGGTTCCGGAAGTTGTCCGCACTGGATGGCTTTCATCTGTTCCGGAGTAATCATTTTGATGGCTGTGGACATAAGCCTGTCGGAAAGCATGAGTTTGTCCATTAGTTTGCGGACATAGACTGCGGTCTTTATCTCAAGTCCCATCTGCTGCCGCCATCGGTTCTCATAGTCCTGAAGCTGGCATTTGCCTGCCAGGAATTCAGCGGCAGTCTCACCTGCAAGTTTTCCACCTACCATTGCGGTTGATATGCCTCCTCCATTGGTTGCGATTATGTGTCCGGCAGCGTCTCCTGCCAGGAGTGTGTTATGATTTGCAGTTACTTTTGGAGCTCCACCTACGGGTACGAGTCCTGCTATAACAGAAGTGATGGATGCACCATTGAGCTTTTCGCTTGCAATGGGATGCTTGTACATAAAACGTTCAAGGTAATCCCTGGCACAGAGGTGTTGTTCGAAAAGAGCTTCCCTGATGCCTACACCGATGTTTGCGGTGTCGTCTCCCTGGGATATTATCCATGCGTATCCTCCGGGAACATAATCCTTTCCAAAGTACATTTCCACAGCATCTTTGTCGACATCTACGCCGCTAAGCTCATACTCAAAGGCTATGCCGGTTCCCATGGGGTCATCATCACGCAGCATATTATTTGCTTTTGCTACTATTGAATTGGGCCCGTCTGCTCCTATGATCACTTTGCCTTGTACTTCAAATTCGCCGAATGCTCCGTCCATGAAGAGTTTCGTGCCATCTACTTCGGTGACGTTTGTTCCGACAAGTATGTGTGCTCCGGCTTTGCCTGCTTCTTTTGCGAGGTGTTTATCAAAGCGCCGTCTGTCAATGGCATCGGCATCCACGTCAAAACCTTTGGATATACCATTCGGAGCTATGAAACGCTGGTATGAGGCTGTTGCATGTATGCAGCTTGAAGGGATCTCTTCAAGGGTGACAGGAAGTTCTGCATTAGGTACGAGTTCCTGTAATATGGGATAATGAGGAAGGAAGCCTCCACATTGCAGTGGTACTCCTATGTCCTTTTTCTTTTCTATCAGGAGTACGGAGAGGTCTTTTTCAGCTGCGTACATGGCTGCTGTGGAGCCGGCTGGCCCTGCACCCACAACGATGATGTCATATGCGTCTTCAGGTTTCATGTCTGGTTTTTAAGTTAATTAGATAAGAGTGTTTCACAGGGTGATATTGTACCCGCGGGTCTTTTGCCTATGGCTCAATATACTTATCAAGAACCACATTCTATTAGATATATCTAACTATTATCTAATATTATCCGTTTGGTGAGAGATATGATAAGGGAACACAGGAACAACGTCTGGGTAGTACGTGCAGGTTATTGCGGTCAGCAGGAGGCTGTCTGTCTTGAGAAGGGTTATGTCTCGTTTGACCTGAACCTGCATATCATGGACCTGTTCGGAAATGAACTGCTGGAAATGAAAGACCAGTCACATAATTATAAGAGATATCTGCATTTCGGGGATAAGTACAGGGATTTTGATCAGAGGTTCAGGAAAGAGTTCGAGGATGCTATTAAGAACGTTGACTATTCTGCTGACAGGCCTGAAGTAGTAAAAAAGATGAAGCGGCTCAACAGTAAGTTGAAGCAGTTCGATGAGGAAGTTAAGCAGTTCGATGCTACTATGCAGAAATTCGATGATTTTGAGAGACTGGAATATATGAAAAAAGCCGTATTGACCAGGCTTAGTTCACCTCCGGTACATCTCATTGAAAGCTGGGCTAAGGATATACTGCACTTTACTAATGATATCAGGATATATGATCTTGTTGTACTGCCTATTATGTCTGAAAAGATGGTGGCAATTGGCAGGGTGAAGGACCATTACCAGTATTGGAAGAACAAAGATACTTTGAGTCATCGCAGAAGGGTTGACTGGCATGATACGAGGGTTCCTTTTGAAAATATGTTCTTCGGTTTTGAAAAGATACTGGAATCTGATTCATCTATTACGCTTCTTGATGGTGATGAGCGGGAGTTTGTCCTGGGTATCGTCATTGATGATACTTTTTAATCTTTTTTTGTGATTTGCTGGCAAAAGATTCTTAAAGACATATGAGTATAGCGTGCAGGTAATTCAATTCATAGATTTCATCAATGAATCTAACTATTTAATCTAATAACTAATATTGAGTTGGTCGATTTGGCAATTGAGAAAGGCGATTTCATAAAAATAAACTATACAGGTAAGTTCAACGAAGGACAGATCTTTGACACAACTGATGAACAGTTGGCAAAGGAGAATGGCATCTACAATCCACGCGGCGTTTACGGCGGAGATGTTGTAATTGTAGGCTCCGGCCACACCATTAAGGGTCTTGATGAGGATTTCATTGGTAAGGAAGTCGGATACACCGGTTCCATTACAATAGCTCCTGAAAAAGCATTCGGTCCACACAACCCTGCTCTCGTTGAGACAGTTTCCATTACAAAGCTCACCGAGCAGTTCAAGGACCAGAGGCCATACCAGGGAATGCCTGTGGAACTTAACGGAAGACGTGGTGTCATTGCACAGATCATTGGCCGCAGGGTACGTGTAGACCTCAACCATGCTCTTGCAGGTAAGGAAGTCGAGTACGAGTACACCATCGAAGAGAAGATCGAGGACAAGATTGCTAAGGCACAGGGCCTGCTTTCACTCTACACCGGAATGCCTGAGATCGAGGTAGAAGTAACTGATGATGTTATCAGGGTATTCACTCCTATAGAGCTCGGATTCAACCAGAGATGGATGGTCTCAAAGCTTACCATCGCAAGCGAACTTATTGACAAGCTCGGCATTCCTAACCTGGAATACGTCGAGAAGCACCCATACGTCCCTCCAACAGCTGAAGTAGAGGAGGCCGCAGAAGTCCCTGAAGCTCCTGCAGAGGAAGAAAAAGCTGAAGCAACAGAGGAATAATCTTCCTCTTTTCCCTTCACTTTATATATCCCCTCCACATCAACTTCATAATTTACTAAAAATCTCTCTCAAAATCAAAGACAATTACTGTCAATATCGATTTTGAATCAAAACCCTTATATCTTAGGTCGCTATTAAGATACCATCCGACATGCTGAGGTAGCCAAGTGGACTACGGCGCCGGTCTTGAAAACCGGTAGTGCTAACGCGCTGCAAGAGTTCGAATCTCTTCCTCAGCGTTAAAATAGCAGTTCATATCCTCACACTTTCACTCTGCTTACAAAAGTCCATAATATATGGAAGTGGAAGTGTGAATCATGGAATTGTATGATTACAAAAAGAAGATAGATGCTGCTGAAAATCTTATTTTAAATTCGCCTTACTCTGAAAAGAACAAAGAATTGATATTGGAATTTGTAAATGTCCTCTATGCAGAAGGCATATCAAATGCACGTGTTCTGAAATACCTTAGTTCTCTTCATCTTCTCTCAAAGTGGTTCGATAAACCTTTTCCAGAGATTACCAAAACTGATGTTTATAAGTTGGTAGCTGATTTGGAGAGATCCGATCGTAGTGTTTGGACTAAAAGGGACTATCGTGTTACTATAAAAAAGTTCTTTAGATGGATGAACAACGGGAAGGATCCAGAAACTACTGCGTGGGTATCTACAAACGTCAAACGAAAAGACCGCAAAATGCCTGAAGAATTGCTTACTGAAGAAGAGGTCAAGAAAATGCTAGAGGCTGCAGAGCATCCAAGAGATGCTGCACTTGTAGCTACTTGGTACGACTCTGGAGGCAGAGTGGGTGAAAACGGTACGCGTCTTATAAAGCACATTGGATTTGATCAGTATGGCTCTTATGAGATCGTTAAAGGTAAGACCGGGATGCGTAGAATCAGATTGGTCATGTCTACTCCATATATTGCAGCATGGTTGGCAATCCATCCTCAGAAAGAGAATCCTGAAGCTCCTTTGTGGGTAAATGTCGG
>DAZF01000072.1:0-51387 GCA_002507205.1 Methanolobus sp. UBA32
GTTTAATCTATTCATCTTTCCTTTTTTCCTTTCATGTTCAGGTTCTTTTTTGAAACCTTTTTTAATACATCTCCCGCCAAAATTTAGAAATTCTCATTGTAGCGTCCCAACAATTTCAATATCTATAATAACTTACCTTTCTTAATACCAGACATGCATGAGATTATTTGTATCGATGAAGGCAGCCTTCCCACGCCTGAAGGTGTCACGCGGGAATGGGTAAAGGCTGCAGCCGAAAATCGAAGTGAAGATGAAAAACTCTTTTCAATAATAAGGGAGGCTTTCCAGAGGAAAATTGATGCTGGAGTGCACGTTCCCACATATCCTCAGTTCAGGGATATGATAGGTCAGTTTCTTGATGTCATAAAAGACGAAAAAAACTGCAGTGAACCTTATGTGTTGAAAGAGGAGAATGCAAAGATCCTTGAGCTGGAAATAATCGATGGAGTCGCAAAACAATATAAAAAAGAGACAGGAAAGACTCTTGAAGTCAGGGTATGTATTGCGGGCCCTACGGACATGTATCTTCAGGCTTTCGGGGCAACAGCTTTTGTGGATGCATATCATCTCCTTGCAAAGGATATTGAGAAATTCGTTAAACAGGCATTTAAAACAGCAAAAAATTTCGAGATTAAAGTTATAGCTCTGGACGAAATCAGCCTGGGATTAACAGATAAAATTCGGTTTTCTGATGCTGATATCTCTTCGGCTCTTACCGTTGCGTCTACCTACGCCAGGCAGCAGGGGGCGGATATGGAAATTCATCTATATTCACCATTGAAGTATAAGCTCATATGTGAAACTCCTATCAATGTTATAGGATTTGAATACGCAGGAACTCCTTCCTATATTGACCTTCTGGACAGAAAAGTGCTGGAAGATTCGGATACTTATGTAGGAGTCGGGGTGTCGAGAACCGATATTTTCAGCCTTGTAAGCATTGTTAATGAAAAGTACGGAATTAACGCATGGAAGGAAAAGGAGTATATGCAAAAGATAATAACTGAAATGGAGACACCGGCTGTTATAAAAAAAAGGCTTGAAACGGCATATTCTATTCTTGGAGACCGTATCAAATATGCGAATCCGGACTGCGGGCTGGCGTTCTGGCCGGATCAGGGACTCGCTTTCGAACTGCTTGAGAATACAGCAAAAGGTATCAATCAATTCAACTCGGAAAAGAAGGAAAGATGAATAGATTAAACTGAGATAAACTGAGATAAACTGGGATAAACTGAGAGCATGTCAGGAATCGATGCCTGCTATAAACATCACTTTTACCTGCCTGCTATAAACATCACTTTTACCTGCCTGCTATGAATATCACTTTTATCTGGTCTGTTAGATATGTTACTTTTAGCTGAGCCCTAAAACATTTTTGTCCGGATATTGAGATGCATCTTTATGAAAAATTACAGGATTATAATTCCATATAAGTCTTCTTTAGCAGAAGTGCATCTTCTTCCATAATAGGGCTTTCGCAGATAACGAGCCCTTTTACTTCGAACTCTTTAAGATCTCTCAGGAGTTCCGGATAATTAAAATCTGATTCCTTAAGGGTCAGATGTCTTTTTTCCCCATTCCTATCGTATTCTATTCCCGAGACATGCATATGCATATTTTCAAGGCCTTCTTTCCCAAGGGTATCTTCTACTTTTGAGAGAATTGCCATAAACTCGTGATAGGAATTTTCCTTTCCTTCCCTTGCATGCATGTGGGAAAAGTCCAGACAGGGCATGACACCTTCAATCTCTTCGCTCAGGGCAAGCACTTCATCAAGAGTCCCAAACTGCGCACGTTTGCCCATAGTCTCCGGGCGAAGGACTGCGGCTATGCCTTCATCCCGGAACTGTCCTGCAAGCTCTCCTAGGGCTTTTGAGACATTTTCATAAACAGACTGTTTGCTGCTCTTCTGGTAAAAGGCTGCGTGAAGAACGATGGATTCTGCTCCGCAGAGGCTGCCTATTCTTGCAGCCTGATAGATTCTTTCCATGCTGGCTTTCAGTTTCTCTTCTTCCGGGGAATTCAGGTTAATATAATAGGGTGCATGTACGCTCAGAGCTATATTTTCTCTTCTGGCCGTTTCCAGCACGTTTCTTGCTCCTTTTTCGCTCATGCGCACTCCCTGTACGAACTCAAGCTCCATGCACTCGAGGCCCAGTTCCCTGACCCGCTCGATCCCTGCAATGCTATTGCTGGTTTTTGTGCTCTTGGGAACCCCTGCAGTTCCAAAAATAAGTTTCATCGGTGACATGTTTTTTAGAAATTTCGCTTTAAAATAAATTCATTTTAAGTTTCGCTTTAAGTTTCATTTTAAGTTTCGTTTTAAATTTCTTTTTAGGCTGTTTCTCCAGCTTTTTCTTTTTATAAAGTCCCAACGAAGTCCTTTAACTGTTTTGCCTTTTCCTGGGATACTTTTTCTGCTACTACTGCGACCAGTTCTTCAAAATCTTCATCAAGAGACTGGACATCTTCTTTTCCTTCAAGGGCAAGCCCAACCAGATAATCGAGTTCGTCAGCATCCAGCCGTTCGAGCCTTTCCCTGAAGTCTTCCGGTGATTCGGCAAACTTATGTGAGACCGGGCGCAGAATAAAAGGAAAATGGTGTCCTGCTTCTTTTGACATCGTTTTCCCCCCGGCTTCCGGGGCGAGCTTATTAAAGATATCAATGTCCTTTTGTGTAAATTCTCTGGGCATATTATCACTTTATTACTCATTATTTTATCCTGATTTATACCTGTTGCAGGGGAAATTTTCAGAGAATAATGGGGATTCGAGAGTTTTTAAGCCTTTTTCAAGCTTCTTTTTTCAACCTGCCATGCCTGTCAATTTCTCCTTTTGCAATTCTCGTAGAGGAAATCGGGATCCCATCTTCAGCCATAACATACTCAACATATACAATTTCCAGAGGCTTCTTTTTTTTCTTTTCTCTGATTTTATTAATTTTCAGGGCAACCGGATAGGTCTCAGGGGAGACAATTATGTAGTCGAAGTCCTCTTCCAGAGTCGGGCCGCAGGGATCGCTCAGCCTGGTAACTTCGTATCTCTCTTCCGGAACCCCCTTTTCTTTTATATACTCAAACAGGCGCTTCCTCCTGTTCTCATAGTCGTCGACGCTGTGGTTTTTTTGCAACATCTCGTCTGAAGTAAGCCCTATGTGGACTTTTCCACTGCCTGCTAGCTCGAATGCTTTTTCAATTAATCTGGCGTGTCCGTCATGAAGATACTGAAACGTACCGCCCAGGGCGACCTTTGGCATGATGGGTGGATAATCTACTAAGTAAAAAGAAGTTTTGGTTTTTTTCAGTTTTTTGAGAGCTGTCTTTATTTTTTTCTTTCTTTTCCTCTTTTCTTTTGAAAGTATAAGTGCCTGAAAATAACTCTTATTATTCCCTTTTTTGCCGCGTTTTTTCGAGCAAACCGGTGAATTTCATATGCGGTTCAGAATACTTTCACCCTGCCTCCTCTAGTTATATATACGTGCAAAACCATAATGAAGCCACCGTTATGCACCTTACATAAACATGTGCATCTAGGAGAATTTGTAATGAGCGAAATAGCACTCGAAGAGTTGCCAGGAGTTGGCCCTGCTACTGCAGAAAAACTCAAAGAAGCCGGATTTAATACGATTGAAGCAGTCGCTGTAGCGTCTCCTTCCGAACTTGCAACAACAGCAGAAATTGGGGAATCCACTGCTGCAAAAATCATCAATGCCGCAAGACAGGCTGCTGATATAGGGGGGTTCGAGACCGGAGATCTCGTCCTTGAAAGAAGGAAACTGGTTGGCAAACTTACTACCGGTTGTGAAGAATTTGACGAAATGATGGGCGGGGGCATAGAAACTCAGGCTATTACCGAATTATACGGAGAATTCGGCTCAGGGAAGACCCAGGTGGCTCACCAGCTCGCAGTCAATGTCCAGATGGACAAAGAACATGGAGGTCTCGGTGGATCCGTAATTATTATCGACACTGAAAATACCTTCAGGCCGGAAAGGATCACCCAGATGGTAAAAGGGCTTGCCGAGAAATATGGAATGGAACTTAACCCTGAAGAATTCCTGCAAAACATCCATGTCGCCAGAGCATACAATTCCAATCACCAGATACTTCTTGTAGACTCTGCAACAGACCTGGCAAATGAACTCAAAGAAATGGGTAAACCCGTTCGTCTCCTGATTGTTGACTCTCTTATGGCTCACTTCAGGGCTGAATACGTAGGAAGAGGAACCCTTGCAGACAGGCAGCAGAAGCTTAACAAACACATGCACGGCTTGCTCCGCTTCGGAGACCTGTTCAATGCCTGTGTTGTTGTTACAAACCAGGTTATGGCAAAACCTGACGCTTTCTTTGGCGATCCTACAAGGCCAGTCGGGGGGCACATAGTCGGTCACACGGCAACCTTCAGGCTTTACCTTAGGAAATCCAAAGGAGAGAAGAGAATTGTCCGCCTCGTAGACTCTCCCAGCTTGCCCGAAGGGGAAGCAGTTATTGCGGTTACTATGGCCGGACTTACTGATCAGTAAACTCTGAGCCAGAGCTCGATCAGAGCCATATATTGCGAACCAGATATTGCAGGTATTAGAGCTCGGGCTTAAAATCGCAGCTTAAAATTAGAGTCTAAAATTAGAGTCGGTTTGAAAGGGCCTTCAATTCAATCCAGACTTAAGAGCAATTAATGGGGGAAGCATTTTATTCCTCCATTCCTATATTTTTTTAATGAAATTCAAAGCTCTTGTTGTTGACATTGACGGGACAATTACCTGCGAAAACAGGGAACTCCATCTCGGAGCCGTCAAAAAAATGCGCACCCTTAAAGTTCCTGTAGTTCTTGCTACAGGCAACATTTTATGTTATGCAAGGACAACATCAAGGCTTATCGGCCTTGGCGGAGCCGTGATTGCTGAAAACGGAGGTGCCATTACTATCCGCTACGATTTGCAGGGGACTTTTGAAGAAAGCCTTGAAGAATGTGAAAAAGCTTTTTCTTTCCTCTCCAGGTATTTCAAGCTAACCAAACTCGATCCCATGTACCGTAAAACCGAAATTGCTCTCCGTCGGGACTTTGACCTTGAAAAAGCCAGAACCCTCTTAAATATTCAGCCCTTCGATATCGAACTTGTCGACACCAAATATGCAATCCATATTAAAAGCACTAAAATCAACAAAGGAATCGGCCTACTGAAGCTTGCCGGGATGATGGGCCTTGAAGCCGAAGACTTCGTGGCAATAGGAGATTCCGCAAACGACGTTGAAATGTTTGAAGCCGCAGGGTTTGGAATTGCCGTTTCTAATGGTGACGAAAGAATAAAAGAAGCTGCCAATTACGTAACAGAAGCATCATTTGGGGACGGAGCTATAGAAGCTATCGAATTTCTTGAATCCAACGGCTGGATCTAAAAACTGCAACAGGAACACCTCCTTCAAGAAGCCCCTGATTAATTTTTAATTGCGAAATAAATCTTTCAGCCCTAGATCCCACTGTTCCCACATCTCTTTCCTGGTACTGCTCTTCTTTAATATTTCAACAACAATCGGATTTGGCTCTTTGAATATTACGGGATGGTCCTCTTCTCCGCGCTCTTTATTGACCGGCCAGGCAATCTTTTCTTCGCATACGGAAAACTGAGCGTCCACACCCGATTTATTTCCTCTTGCGTCCAGCCTTACCCATCTGTCTAAGTCTTTCAGATATACAGCGTTCAGGCCATGCAGGACTTTCCTGTTAATTCCTTCCTGCCCTGAACAGAGTTTCTGGTAACAAAACCCTGCAGGTATTCCGAAATATCTCAACATGGCTGCAAGCAGGTGAGATTTGGCACAGCAGATCCCATGCCCGAGTTCCAGAACTTCTGATGCTTTACAGGTGACCTCCTGTGCATCTATGTCTCCTGAGTGGTCAATGTCGTCCCGGACAAACTCATAAATTCTCCTGATCAGGATGATTTCGTTTTTCTCTTCCATGCCCTCCACACCTTCCATATTTTCCATTTTTTCCATATCTTTCTCTAATTCAAGGCACTTATCAGCAATCAGCTGATGGTCGTAGTTTATGACATCGCTCTTTTTGAGGTAGTCCTGAATATTGTTGCTTTCTGCGCGCATCCTGGTCACCTTACTCATCTGTCAGTAAATACTACAAATCACTATAAAATTTGAGCTGATAAGAGAGCTACTTTTTTATTGGTCTGGACCTATAAATATTCACAAAATACTGTGATTTTGCTTAAATTGGAAAGGAAGTAATTATGCGTATGGTGTGGGGAAAAATAGTATGGCAGAGGACGAAATCCAAACTATACAAAGAAATGTTGAAAAAGACCTGTTCGACGAACAAAGCAAAATTCTGGATAGGTTTTATTCGCTGATAATCCTGACATTTACAGCATTTGGTTTCTCTATTACATCCCTTACTTTTATTTTCGGGAGAGGAGGCACCAGCTTCCGCGAAGCTTTTAGTTCTTATCATGTCTCTTTTTCTTTTTTTTGTTTATTTCTGGCTTTTTTAATCTCAATTATTAACGTGCTGTCAATATTTCACCATAGAAGGCTGGTAAGGAGAGGTGGCATGATAGGATATAGGGAGGGTAATGAACTGGTAAGTAATAATTTGAAATTATATCTCGATATTTCAAGGCAAAAAAATTACTATGCAATTGCAATTACTTTTATTGGACTCGGACTCACATCTCTTCTTAATCACTTTTCGCAGCATCGTGGCATATCGGTTGTACTTACTGCCGGATTTGTTGTGATAGTAATGTTGCTGATACGCAATTCCCGCAGATATCTTTCCTGATTATACGACGAAGATTGCTCGGTATACATAAAGAGATGACCTTCATGATTTCCTTTTCAAGACTCTCCTTCATGCCTCTCTCTTCACGACTTGCCAGACCAAATAATTCTATCTTTAACCGACCTTATTTTTGTAAGTTATATATTTTGTTTTTTTCGTGTTTTTTGTTCATTTTCATCTTAATATATCATTAATACGTCTTATATATTATTAATAAATTANNTCATTACTATTCATACTGGCAAAAAGCCAGGTTTCCTTCAGAAAGCCTTAACCCACATTATTTTTCCTGGTAAGGAGAAAAGTGTTGTTAAGCGCCAGGGATTAAAGATAATGCTAAAAGCAACATCCTGCAGGATATGAATAATCTCCGTAGGGAGCACAAAAGCTGCAGGTGTTGTCAGGAATTTAAAAGTAAGCAGAAGTAAAAGGGGAATATTATGGAAACTGAAAGAAAAGGCGGATTTGTTAAAGAACTTCCTATGGAAATCCAGAAAATCTTAAAGAATACAGATTTTCCTGTAAACAGGAAAGACATTATTGAGCAAGAAAGAAGGAATGGAGCAATCCCGGATATACTTCAGGGACTGGGCATGCTTCCGGACAGAAAATATTATAGTGCTGAGGATGTCGCAGATGAGCTTCATAAAATCTACATGGGGGTCCCTGCCTAAAAAACGTAATTTCTTTTTTTAATTTGTTTTCAGGAGTGGGGAAAAATATCTTTGGTTTTTCGCTTTAGGAATGAAGGTATAGTATCATTTCCTAACTAATTTTCAAAAACGGTGTTAATAACAAAAATAGTTGAAATCATATTTCCGTTGTTTACAATAAATTTCAATTATTTATCTGTTTAAATTCTTATTCTTCTCCAATCGCTTTGCGCACTATATTTCCGTCCATGATGGTTACCGTTTGGTTTTTGCAACATTGATGCTTTTAACCTGTAATTCTCGTTCGTAAATACCTGTTCAAATTCTATCACAAAATGGATAATATAGCATACTTGAAAAATAGTAAGAGTATAGTATTTTGGTAAAATATGCAAAAAACAGCAAATATATCTATGACAATGTTATGATACTTTTACAGCTTGGTTAATTTTTGTAAAGGAGTATGGAAGTAATGGATTTCATAGATCAAATAAAAGTATTAGCTGCTAAAATTCCAAAATTATCTGAGAGCATAAAAACCGAAGAGGCCACAAAAAATGCCCTTGTCCTACCTCTGCTAAACATACTGGGATATAATGTTTTTGATCCTACTGAAGTTGTTCCTGAATTTACAACTGATTATGGTACGAAAAAGGGTGAGAAAGTTGACTACGCTGTTATGCAGGATGGTAAGCCAATAATACTAATCGAGTGTAAAAATATTGATGCGGACTTGGATAAAGAACATGCTTCTCAACTGTTTAGGTACTTTAGTGTAAGCGACGCAAAAATTGGGATTCTAACAAATGGGATTGTATATCGCTTTTATACAGATATTGATGCTCCAAATAAAATGGATGATAAAGCGTTTTTGGAGATTAACTTACTAGATATCAAAGAGCCTTTGATAAATGAATTAAAGCGATTCAAGAAGGAGTCCTTTAATATTAATGATTTGGCGAATGTAGCCTGTGAATTAAAATATACAAAAGAAATAAAAGTCATTCTTGCTAGCGAAATTAATTCTCCTTCTGAGGAATTTGTCAAATATTTTGCTAAAAAAGTAACTAATGCTCCTTTTACTCAAAGTGTTCGTGAAAGATTTACAGTCCTCACAAAAAATGCTCTCAACCAATTCATCAATGACAGGATAAATGATAGGCTAAAATTTGCTATGTCTGAAGATTCACTTTCTTCCAATCCAACAGAATATGTACAATCATCAAATTTGAATGAAGGAAATGAATCACCTTCATCTGACACTATAAATAATAATCCTGAAGGCATTGTAACCACTGGAGAAGAACTGGAGGGTTACTATATTATAAAGGCAATCCTTCGTGAAAGCCTAGATCTAAAAAGAATTGCTATCAGAGACAAGAAGTCTTACTGTGGTGTATTGTTAGATGACAATAATAGAAAGCCAATTTGCCGTATGTATTTCAATACTAAACAAAAATATCTAGGCTTATTTACTGGGGATAAAGACGAAGAAAAAGTTCCCATACAGGATTTAAATTGTATATATAATTACGCGGATAAACTGAAAAGTACAATTAATAGTTATGATAACGGGAAACAAGACGTTGAAGGTACAAATTAAATTCCTAAAAAACCTCCATTTTTTAGGAGTCATGGAATAAAGAAAAGAGGTTTATTCTTTTTCAACCCTGCAAATCCTTTTTCCTCCAAATGCATGAATTGTCCTCGTCCCTGCAGCACATTTTCCCCATTGCTCTATCCCCTTCGGGATAAATAATTCGTCCCCCGGATTGAGGACAAACTCCTCATCATTCAAAAACACTGTATATTGCCCGCTAATGCAGATCATCCACTCGTCAAATTCATGAGTATGCTTTTTAGAGACCCTGTCAGAATAACAGGTCCAGAAAGCCATCTGGCTGCCGTCCGCGCCTTCGTAAAAATAGCCGTTAATATCTTCGGTGTTTTGCTCTTTACTGCTGATGTGATTGCTTTTGCTTTTCATAAAGTCCGGAAAATCTTTCACGCCTGAAAACCTCTCAGCAATATTAACAAAAACAATTCAGCATCATTAAGCGTTTCAGTATATTTATTACTTTAGCAGACATCAAACTATTGAGGTGAAGAAATGCCAGCAAGAAAAGTAAAGAATGATAATAAAGAAAAAGAACTAATGGAAAAACTGGAATCAATAGAAGAACTAAGAGAAGATACGGCAGAACAGATAAATATAGAAAAGGAACCCGATGAAAGCAAAAGGCCTAAATAAACAGCATGTTACGAATTGAAGTTTAAAAAACATGCGAATTTTATTTAACCATCAAGCAAATTTTTATTCATGAATCATTAATTTTTTAAGAACATTTTGTATAAATTCGCGCTTAGAACTTACAAGCCGTAATATCAGTCCTGAACTGCTCAGCTAATCTCATTTGAGTTCAATTATCAGGTCACCAGCACAGTCAACAAGCATAGTTTTTATTTTCAAAAATTCGGTTTTCCGCTCAGGATCGTATGGTACAATCCTTTAATGCTTTTCATTTTTACATCCATGTTTATTGATCCCGTGTACCTGTTGATTGCTTAAATTAATAGTTCTCCTTCCAGCACCGTAAACGCTTTCCCTGATATTAGAACCCGTTCCCCGATAACTTTTACTTTCAGGACGCCACCGCGTTCCGAAGCCTGATATGCCATGAACTCGTTCTTGTTCAGCTTCTTTTGCCAGTACGGTCCCAGGCAACAGTGAGCCGACCCTGTAACCGGATCTTCCCATACTCCTACTTCCGGAGCGAAAAACCTGGATACAAAATCATGTTCTCCGGATCTGGCTCTGGCTGTAACGATTATTCCCCTTGCCGGCACTTTGGAGAGTTTCACAAAGTCTGGCTTCATTGTCCTTACTATTTCTTCCGACTCTACTTCTACCAGATAATCAAATATATTCTTCCCGACATAGACCGCTTCAACTCCGAGTGATTCAAGTAATTCTGCCGGCGGTTTTGTTTTTTCTTCAGGCAGCGCCGGAAAATTTAGTTCGATCCAGCCCTTGTTCATTTTCGCTGTCAATAAACCGCTTTTTGTGCTGAATTTTGCTTCCTGATCTTCCTTTAAATATCCTTTTTCCCATAGAATATGCGCACTCGCCAGCGTTGCATGCCCACAGAGGTCGACTTCAGAATCAGGTGTAAACCACTTCAGATTATATCCGTCTTTATTTTTAACAAGAAATGCGGTTTCAGACAGATTCATCTCACGGGCTATGTTCTGCATTAATTTCTCATCCAGCTTTTCGCTCAGTACACATACACCCGCCGGATTTCCCGAAAATGGTTTTTCTGTAAATGCGTCTACCTGATAGATTTTCATTATTAATGCTCCTTTCTCAGGGCAATGTCGTTGTAATGATTCGATCTTAGAGGCTACGAAGTCAGATGGGGCGGCGGGGTCTTCATGAAAAATTAAGTTTACAATTTGGTGGCTATAATTGAAACCATGTTAAATGGTTCCCGCCTTCAACTTCCTCATTTCTATATCCCTGCAGGCATAAGTCATTATTACACGAAAACCAGTCCTGCCAGATTCTTTTAAGCAGCTTATCTTTATATTATTTAATACTTACCAGATCAGAATTTTTCCACAGATTATACAACCAATCACATGATTTCGGAGTTAAATCCATATACTCAAACCGGTATGACACTAATTCTACGGGTTCAATTCGGGAAAACAAAAAGAGATCCTCTATCAGCCGGGGCAGAAGAGAATATATCAAAAAGGGTAAAAACAGGGTCTGAAAGGAAAGTAAAGAACTCTTTCCTTTCTGTTTAAATTATACCCTTGCTTTCATTTTATCTATGATAATATAGTCTTTGACGGCGCTTACGGAGTCGAAAGGAATCAGGATATAGTTGTCTTCTTTTTTGTATCTTGATGCATCAAAGGCGGGGTTTGGAGTGACCATAAGGTCTATGATACGCCCTCCTTTAATTTCAATTACGATATTGCTCAGCGTTCCGATCTCCGTTCCGTCGGTAGCCATCACCTGTTTGTTGAAGAGGAGGTTTCTTGCAAATACTTTAGACATTCTTATCTTGTCTCCATGCTCAGTGTTATGCGGGACTTGGGTAAAGCTGGCTTTCAGTTTAAATACCTTTACTTCCGGTATTTTATTAAATTTGAAGCTATATACTTTATAAACTCTTCCTTTTTAAGAGTTACTCATTTAAATCCTTACCTGTACCCCACTAACCCTGCTGTTTCTACCGGTCTCTGGCCTCCTTTAAACTGTTCTTCAATCTTCTCGTAGAACTGAGCAATATTCTCGGTAATTGTGGGTTTTACTTTCTTCAGGGCTTCTCTGAAATGCCTCATCTCGATCGCTTCGGTATCGAAGTTTTCTCTAAGAGCAAACATTACAGCCTCTCTGCATACCGCTTCTATATCCGCACCCACATATCCTTCCGTTATGCTGGCGAGGTTTTCAAGGTCCACGTCATCTGCAAGAGGTGTATTTTGCGTGTGAATCTTAAAGATCCTCAGCCTGCCTTTGCGGTCAGGTGCCCCGACATATACCAGCCTGTCAAAGCGGCCTGGGCGCAGGATTGCAGGGTCAAGCAGATTAGGACGGTTAGTTGCGGCAATAATGACCACGTCTTTGAGAGTCTCAAGTCCGTCCATCTCTGTCAGCAGCTGATTGAGCACCCTTTCCGAAGTCCGGCTGTCGGTAGATTCCATACCCTGCATGGCGGCAATGGAGTCGATTTCGTCAAAGAAGACAACACAGGGAGAGACCTGCCTTGCTTTCTTAAAGGTTTCACGAATTGCTTTTTCCGATTCTCCAAGCCATTTCGAGAACATCTCCGGTCCTTTGACGCTTATGAAATTGGCATTTGACTCTCTGGCAACAGCCTGGGCTATCAGGGTCTTTCCTGTTCCGGGAGGTCCGACCATGAGTATCTTACCAACGTCATAAAGGCCAATGTGTTTAAGGTAATCCCTGTACTTTATTGCCTTGACTATTTTCTTTGTTTCCTCTTCCTGTTCATGAGTGAGAACAAAGTCTTTCATGGTCTGGCGTATATCTTCCGGTGCGCTGATCTGTGCCAGCTTTAGCATCTCAGGACCGCCATCTTCTTTTTCAATCTCTGCTATCAGGGATTCTATCCACTCCCTGTCAACTTCTTTTGGCCTGACCTTTGTTTTTGCAGTGCTGTAGTCTGCACCTTCGGTCTTCTTTTTCTCATAAAAGAATGCCAGAACGGGATTGTGTGATATTCTGTCCCTGTTTTCATCTTTCTTCTGGAACCATTCTGCTCCGACTTCAAGAGCGGTGATCTTTGCAGAAAAATCCATATCATCAACGGTGACAAAAGGAAGTGATATTGATCTTTTATTTATGTTCTCAACATCGAATATCTTTTCTATATCAGTAACTGTAACCCTTATAGGCTTTGGAACTGTTTTGTGATCCCTGCTCCAGTAATATTTACGTATATCCTTGGGCAGATCACTCACATCCATCTCGGGATATTTGTTATATATTTGTGCTGTAAGTAGCAGTTCCACAATATCGAGGGTTCTATCGGACATATTCATACCTGATCAAATAATTTATTAATTAGAAGTTAGCCATTCAGACGTTACATATTATACATCTTTTTAGATATATTTTGTGTATAGTTACACTAAATATATTCATATGTCTTTATAAAAACAACTGCAGATTTTATTTTGATATTTAACTATCACGCCCGCTTACACAAGCCGGATAACATTTTTAGAAGGTGAGTATATCTCTCCTGCCTGTAACATTTTCCTGAGGATATCGTCGAACCTGTCTTCATCAATGTCCAGTGCAATGGCCATTTTCTTTATTTCACCATAAAGCATTTGTTTGTCATTGGACCGGAGTATGTCAAGTATCAATTCATCTGCTTTTATCTTTTTGTGGTATTTCCTGTTGTCAGCGAAAAAGGCTGTCTTTTCACCGATATTCTGGCCAAAGACCTGATATTCGGTTCCTGAAGTACTCTCATTTTCAGGTGGAATGGTGTATGTTTCATTCTCTACTATACTGGCCTGTACCTGCGTCCTGAAGGATATCGCTTCGTTAAGTTCCTCTGATGAAAAGAAGATACGTAGCTTCCTTACTGTCAATGTTGCGTTACACCTCTGGCAGCGGGTGGTCTTTGAGCTTTCCAGCTCTATGATCTGCGCATTCTTCCTGCATTTTGTACATATAACAACGCCGTATGCCATCGGCAACTTTTTAGTATGTATCCTATAAATAGTAAGCCTCACAGAGAGGAGAGCCTAAAAATAACTTCAATGATATGATGATAAGAAGAGCATTGATCTCAGACATACCTGAAATTGTAGAGATAGAGAACTGTTCATTTAAAGTACCCTGGCCTGATTTTCTTTTCAAGGCACACCTTAGTAATCCAGGATTCCTTGTTTACGAAGAGGAAAAGGTACTTGGTTATGCAATAGTCGGTGCATCGGATGATAAGAGAAAAGCCCACCTCCAAAGCATTGCTGTTCACAGGGACTACCGACGGCAGGGAATTGCAAGAAAACTGCTTGAATGGTGTATTGACCTTGTAAAGCTTTATGGTTTTAACAAAATGATGCTTGAAGTGAGGGAAAATAACGTTTCAGCCCAGCTTTTCTACTCAAAGAACGGTTTTCTGGTAGAGGGGAAAATAGATGGTTATTATCTTGATGATAATGCCATTGTGATGTGCAGGGAGATATGAGCTATTTCCCAAACCTTCTCTGGCGTTTCTGAAAATCCCTTATGATTCTGATTATGTCCAGTTTCCTCAGGTCATGCCAGTTGACATCTGTAAAGTAAAATTCCGAATATATTGACTGCCATATCAGGAAATCAGACAGATGTTTTCCTCCGGAGCGAATGAAGAGGTCCGGTTCGTGTTTCACCACAAGATTGGATTCGATATCTTTTTCACTTATTTCCGATGCTTTTATCTTCCCTTCTTTTACTTTTTTGAGTATGGGAATCACTGCGTTTGTAACTTCCCTGCGCCCGCCGAAACCAACAGAAACGTAGACCTGAAATCCTTTTCCTTCTTTTTTTGAGCGGATATCTCCGTTTTCACCATATATTTCATATCCTGCATCGCTGGGTGTTTTCAAGAGTATCTCTTTGAGTTTTAAGGTCAATTTTTCTATCATTTCTGATTTGAGCGTTTCCTCGGTGTCCAGCACGTCGATGTAGATGCTGGCCATCTTTGTTCCGAGCTGTCTGCACCAGAGGATGTAATCTTTGAGTTTTTTGAAACCGCCTTTTTGCAGCAGGTCGGTTTCAGAGAGTACCAGGGATACGTGCTCAGGGCTCGGATACTTCGTGACCTGCTGTAACAGGTGCTTCTCATAGATGGAAGTTACAAAGCTCATGTATGGTCCTGGTACTTTGCTTTGATCTTTATTTTGCAGTGGAGACTATCTTCACGACATCTCCGTCCTTGAGTTCGTGTTTTTCTCCAAGTCGCATCTTTGTTTTCCCGTCCACTGCATAGAGGAATCTGTCACCGATGTCGGAGTGTACCCTATATGCAAGGTCGTGTGCATTGGAACCTTTTTTCATGAGGAATGCATCAGGTAACATTCTTCCGTTCTTGTCGGTCCACTTTCCTTCATCCTCTACGGGGTAAACGATTATGAGGTCAAGAAGCTCAAAAACAGCCTTGTTGATGCACTTTTGTATGCCAGTGCCGTCCATTTTCTGTATGAGGGTGCGTACATTCTCAAGTCCCTTTTTCTGGGCAGCGCTGAGCTCTTCAGACAGGATGGTGAAGTCTTTGTCTCCAGGTTCGTATTTTATGGCATGGCCCTTGGAGGCTGACCTGAGCGCAAGTTCTGCGGCTGCGCTGGTGGGTACGGCCATCTGGTCAAGTGCCTGCAGGTTGGTGACATTCTCCGGTGGCGCAACATCTGTTTTGTTGGCGGCGATTATCATCGGCTTGCTCATGATGCGGATCACGTCACAGAAATGAATGATGTCCTCCTCGGTCCATGTGGTAAGGTGGTTCCTGTCCAGTTTGCATTCGTTAAGGGCACGACTGATGTGGTGCTCATCCACTCCTGCTCCGACAAGCTGGTCTGCAAGTATGTGCTCTATTGAGAGCCCTTCTGCCTGTATCTTGCGTGACAGCTTGGTCCAGTTCCTCATGATTATACTGTAGATCCACATGGTGAGTTCACGGTTGAGAAAATCAATGTCACCAAGCGGGTCGTGATCTCCGATATCAACAGGATTGCCTTCTATATCAGTTCCGCCCGAGGCATCGATCACGTGGATGATGGCCTGTGCCTGCCTCAGGTCGTCGAGGAAGGTGTTACCAAGGCCGCGCCCCTGGTGCGCATCAGGCACAAGACCTGCAACGTCTATGAGTTCGATAGGAACGTAACGTACTCCATCAGAACAGTTGCCACAGCGATGGTCTCGGCTTACGCAGGGGCACTCCGCCCTTACGTATGTTACTCCTTTGTTTGCATGAATTGTTGTGAATGGATAATTTGCGATCTCCACGTCTGCCAGTGTTGCAGCCTTGAAGAATGTGGATTTCCCTGCATTGGGTTTCCCTGCAAGTCCTATTGTCATCGACATGGATAGTAATCAGTCTTGCAGCATTTAACTTTTATTGATTGTGCACATATCTGTCAATGGTAAGGGAAACCAGAATTAGCATGAATAATACTCCCCTACCAATAATCTTTATATGCGAGAAAGACATTAGAGCATGAACCTTGTTGTCCCGGTAGGGTAATGGATATCCTTGAGGCCTGCGGAGCCTTAGATCCGAGTTCGATCCTCGGTCGGGACGTAACTTTCTATTTTTTATGTAATTAAAATTAATATTTTTTTAGTTTAGTAGGCAACATAAGAAAAGGATATTTATATTCAAATAAAATATTCATACTAATGTTAAAAGATGTAAAATGTTATACTGAATCTCTTCTCTTTATCCATTTGTTTACTGCAAAATGGAAATTGTATGATTACTTTTTCTATTTTGTACTAATTCCATTGTGTCTTCTATTTATTTTCAAGTTACCAACCAATTTAAAAGATGCATACTTTATTTTAAACCCATCAAAAATAACATTTGGTTCTATTTTTCTTTCTAATTATGTTCACAGCAGTTTTCAGCATATTTCAGGAAACATATTTTCCTATTTGGTTGCTTGCTTTTTAATTTTTAATTTTGAAACCAAGAAGCGCGATTTTTACGCATATTCAATGTTTATGTTTTTAGTATTGCCTTTGATTATATCAATAGTTTCTCTAAAAATGATTGGTTTACAAACAACGTACCAAGGATTTTCAGGGATAGTTAGCTTTCTTTTTGGGTATTTGTTGTACGTATTGTATAAATATCTAAAAACCTATTATTGTAAAAATCTAAACATCACATTTCTTTATCTCCTCGTTGTAATGAATCTTTTTATGATTCTTGAAAATCTACAGTCAGGATTTTTTCTGTATGTGCTCCTATTAACTATCATTTTGTACTTAACCTATCTACAAAAAGAAGTGATTATTGAGATTAATCAAAAGAAATCCATTATCCTGTCCAGCTTAAAAAAGCTTTCAAGTTTTCAAAAATCATATGTCTGTTTGTTATTCCCGTTGACTATAGTTTTCTCTTTTGTTCTTCCTTCTTTAGTTCCTCAGAACATAATACATGATGGTTCAATTACAAATTCACTAGCTCATTATGCTGGATACTTTTTTGGAGTTTTTATTCCTTTAATTCCACCTGCAATCTCATCTATATTGTACAATGAAAATAGGATTGTACATTAACATGTAAAAAATAAGTGCTTCATTCACCTCATTTAAATACAATTTTTCCTATTCTACTATTATGACCAATCCTGACATTGCCACGTACATCAAAGAAGCCGATGTTATTGAAAAGATGTATATGGAACTGCTGGAAGGTACGACTCAAAAAAGAATGAAGTGTATCGATGATGGTTCTACAGGATTGCAGAATGTCGAGTACAGGATATGTGTGCTAAACTCAAAGAATGAGGTTCTGCAACATGCTCTTTTGAAAAGGTACGGGGATTGGTATGAAAGCTGTCTGAATCTTGTTCAGGAATATACAGGTACAGGCAGGAGTTCTAAATATGATGATCTTGCAGAGTTGCATCAAAAGATACTAAACCTGATTGGTTTGAAGGATTCTGTCAGTAACTCCAACGAGAAAAAACATCTAAGAAAAGAGTTCATCGCCTGTTTTGATGCTCAGGTCAGTATACTCCATTCAGTAGGATATCGTATCGTTTTAGCAAGGAACAACCACGAAAGGATGGTTACAGCAGAGCTGGTGAACTCTGAACTTGAAGAGGCTGAAAATTTGTATGAACAAGGGTCTGTTCGTTCTGCGGGTATTGTTGCAGGCGAGGCTCTTGAAAGATACATAAGGATGTTGTGTGAAGTGAATGGGGTCGAACTGATGCATGAGGATACCATGCTTGCAATGGCTCAAAAACTTCATGAGTCCGATAAGGCTTACGAGTTAGATGTGTTGATGCTGGAAGCAATAGAACATCTTGTGGATTTAAGTGCTAAATGTGCCGATTCTGATGAAGAGCTTCTGGAAGACAATGTAAGGGAATTGATCGATCAAACGAGGGAAATGATTTTTCTGGGTTTTTGTTAGATTCGTATCAGGTGGGAGCATAACTATTGATGTTTCATGAACTCCAAATACCGGTGGTTTTCGGGCCGGGTTGTAACCTCAGAATCTTTATGTTATAATTATATATCGTGTTTTATCTCAAAAAACATTATAAAAATCTGTGGAAAAGCTTAACACTTCTTACGATATAGAGTATTAATGGGGTTTGCCGATAGTGGGGACTATCCGGTATATTCAGACAAAAAAGGTTGTCAGATAGCCATGGGTATCGTTCGCTGGTACAGACATTCCAACACTTCAGACTTAGAACGAGATGATTTCATATGTCTTTTATAAAGGATATCATACCAGTATTGCTCCTGTACATAATAGGGGACACTATAACCACATTCTATGCATTAGGGACGGGTCTGTTCTATGAAGGGAATCCTGTTCTGTTCCATCTCTTCACAACATATGGGTACAGTTTCCTGATACCTCTTAAACTGGGTTTCATATTCCTGCTGTATCATGTATACAGGAATGCAAACCGCTACTACTGGAACATCACAAGGTATTCAGTATCATTCATTGGCCTTCTTGCGACTGTAAGTAATACTGTGGTGGTCCTTCATGGCTAAATCAAAAACAGGGTATGGGTCCAATAGCTTTTGACGGCTCATGAACATAGAATCCGGGGGGAAGGTAATGGACCTGGCAATCCCCAAAGTAAGTTCTGGCATTCAGGGAAAGAAGCATGGTATTGGCGGAGGCTGCGGCAGGTCAAATTACTATCTTGACCGAAGGGCGTTTGTATTTTTATTTTCGTTTGTTCTCTTTTTTTGTTCAACTCCTGTTTTTAGAATCCTCGCTTTTCCTTCAGCAACAATAATGTATTCAGTTAACACTGTGTAATCGCAAACTTCCAGCAGCTTTCCCCCATACTTAAATAGAATCACTTTTCAACTTTATATAGTACTAAACTAAGCTGGATTATCGTTATCGATTGGGGTGTAAAATGAAACACAATATTTATATTGGGTTCTGTTGTTTGCTGGCTTGCGTGGTGACTCTGTCCCTGGCATCCTCTGCATCTTATCTGAACCATTCATTCCTTGATGGTTCCTACGAGGTAGGATCGGATGTGACTGCTGAGTGTATCTCATGCCATTCTCAACAGGCTGCAGACATGTTGAATTCAACTCACTGGCTCTGGACAACATGTGCAGAGTGCGGATGTGAAGACGAAAAATTTCAAGGAGAAGGCAAGCGGACAGTGATCAATAATTTTTGCATTGCAGTCGCATCTAATGAGCCTCGCTGTACTTCCTGCCACACTGGTTACGGCTGGGAGGATAATACCTTTGACTTCACCAATGAATCGAACATAGATTGTGTAGTGTGCCATGAGACCACAGGGACCTACAAGAAAATACCGACGGCTGCAGGAGCAGTCGACCCATCAGTTGACCTTGCAGCTGTGGCCCAAAGTGTGGGAAGTCCCACACGGGACACATGTGGTGGTAATTGTCACTTCTATGGTGGTGGTGGTGACAACGTAAAGCATGGTGACATGTCATCTGCATTGTTTGATCCTTCAAGAGAACTTGATGTTCATATGGGTGGAATGGATTTCCAGTGCCAGAATTGTCACAAAACAACTGCACACAATGTAGCAGGCCGATTTGCCGGTGTTCCCGGGTCTGAATGTAGAGTGTTGTGTTCCGATTGCCATGGTGACACACCACATCAGGGTGAATATAAGGATCGTATTAATGACCACTCGGATTCCATCGCCTGTCAAACATGTCACATACCGGCATTTGCCCGTGAGGTACCAACAAAGATGTACTGGGACTGGTCCAAAGCAGGACAGGACATTGATAACATACCAACCGATGAATATGGGCAGGCCACCTATAACATGATGAAGGGCGAATTCGTATGGGGTATGAACGTAACCCCTACTTATGCCTGGTTCAATGGAAGCTTCGATAAATATTTCCTGGGGGACAAGGTTGCTTCGGAGGGTGTGACCGTTCTCTCTGCTCCCATAGGTGATCGTTATGATGCGAATTCAAAAATATATCCGTTCAAGATCCATCTTGCAAAACAGATAAGTGATGCAAAATACAATTATCTGATCATACCTGATCTGTTTGGAGGAGAAGACTCTTACTGGGCCAGCTATGATTGGGACAGATCATCCCGGGCTGGAATGGATTATGTTGACATGCCCTACAGTGGTCAATATGAGTTTGTGGAAACATCGCTGTATGAAAGCATAAACCATGAAGTGGCTCCTAAAGAAGATGCCCTTGGATGCATAGATTGCCATCTTGATGGCGGAAAAATGGACTTTGCTGCTCTGGGTTACGAAGGTGACCCTATGATATTTGGTGAGAGGGCAATTTCCGCTGAAGAGGTCAAGGCAATAGAAATGGCCTCTTCTCCAGATGAGGCGGATTCAGAAACTGCACCATCTACTCCTGGATTTGAAATGTTAGTGGGCCTGTTTGCTCTCTTTGCGGCAGTGTTTATTAAAGAGCGCAAATAAGATCGTTACTTGTTTGGTGTGTAATTGATCACACCAAATATCTATTTTTTAGGAGTGTCAATAATTGAGGATGAATATTATGCTTAAATACCGCTATTCATCATCATTATCAAAGCAATGAATGCAAGGATTCCAAGCAGGAAAATTCCTCCAAGTGCCAGAAGGATCTTCTTTCTTTGTTTTTCCTCTTCAACTGTCATTGGCAAAGGATTCGGGTTATACTTTTTTTCCAGGTAAGTTCCAATTCCCACTCCAACGGCTACTCCAATTGCCGGCCCGATGGCAATCATGCCTAACAAAAGACCTATCGGAATTCCAAGGGGGATGCCTATGACCATGCCAACTGCTATAAAATGGCCTTTTGGATACCTTTTCTTCTGCATGAGAATAACCTATCATTTGAATATATAAATATTCTACTGATTTTGATTATAGTAAATAGGTTCGTCTTTGCCATCGCAGCATCACATTATATATTATTTTTCTTCCGCATCTATAGGCTGTTATAACTACCAATTAAGTTGAAGTTTAGACAATTCTTTAATATGTGCGTGTGCTTCTATGATTTGAGAACTAAAGAGGAAGTATGCTATTATGAATAAAACTCCGCTATATATTACAATGGGATTGCTGCTTGTCAGTGCCGTCTTTGCCACAGGGGCAATGGCAGATGATGCGGTCCCGTTGATGAATCCACTCGTTTCCGAAAGATCATTTATAGGTATTTCATATGCAGAAGAGGTAGAGGCTATCAGTATTCCTGACATGGGATATGACAAGCTTCAGGTAAAGCCATCATATTCGTACCTGCAATTGCAGCCTGGTGAAACAAGTTCTGTTTCCATCATCGTTATCAACAGGGATGATGAAGCCGTAACCACTGACCCTATAATGGTATTGCAGCCATACACTGAGAACTACCTTGAAGAGGAATGGGTCACAGTAACGCCCTCGAATATAACAATGCAGCCTGATGAGGAAAAGGAATTCACAGTAGAGGTAGCAATACCTGATGATGCAGATTTGGGCTACTACAATGCTAATATAGTCTTTGACAGGTCATCCATCAGTGAGGATGTCGGGGACATCGAAGCAGATTACAAGATCTCATCAATATACTATGGTAACTCCCTTGACCTATCAGTAGAGGTCTGGATACCACCAAGCATTCAGGTTTCAAGTAACTACATCAACGACAAAGTTGAAGCAGGCAAGGAATACGATTACGAGATCAAACTTGTAAACGTAGGTGACAGGGATATTGCCATCAGTCCGGAACTTATCTCAAGCAAAATGTCTCCTGAAATATCATACTACGATCCGGGACGGGCATCATTCGATGAAGTCTTCGGTGAGGATTCCATAACTATGGATGCTCCTTCAAAGGTAAAAGCCGGTGAAACAGCAACTGTAAAGATACACATGAAAATACCGGAGGGCATTCAGGGCAGCTACAGTACGTCCATTGACCTTGGAATAGACGACCCTGCATTGAATGAATGGGAGAACCAGGTTCAGCTGTATCTTAACGTATGGAAGCAACCATCAGAGCCGTTTACAACAGAATTCAGCACTTTTTCCGATGCACCTGTCAGTATAGAGGTGTCAACAAACCAGTATGAATATTCAGGTTACGAAGGCGGGTCTGCAAAACAACAGCCATCCTTTGATATTGTGCTGAAAAAGGGTGCTCAAGAAGTTGAACTCAAATTGGTAAAGACAATGAGCAAAGGTTCTGTGAACTTCGGAAACAATGATGTGGTGTTGTATTCATCTGTATCATCCGCATACAAGCAATATTCAACAACTTACACCGAGGTCTATGAGGCAACCGGTGGCGTTGGTGAATGGGAGCTAAGCATTCTCTCCGGGAACACTGATAACTTTGAATACAGCATTACTGTAGGCGACAGTGAGTAAGGTACTTTCTGTCCCTCTATTTTTTATTTAATCTCCTGGTTGATGGTTAATTTATCAGGAAACTGTATTATTTTCATTTTTACCAATGCTTAGTGATTTCACAGGTAAATCGGCAACAATATATTTTTATATAATGTAAAAGATATATATGATGGATATGAATATTTGTAACTCAGAGGGAACCATGAAGGAACAAGACGAACAGAAATTTGATGAGTTCAGGGAAATGTTCTGCAGATATCTGGATACAGATGATCTTTCAGAACAGGAGTTCGAACTCAGGTGCAATATGATCAATTTCGTTAAAAGTGCCTGCATCCAGACACTTATTTCATACTAGGCCTGTAAACAGGACCTGCTAACCTTTAGGCCTGCCCGTATGTAAAGCGTTGGCTATCCCATTTTCCTGTACTTTCCAGTTTTCTTGTCAATCCTTGAGCAACGCTTATTTGCATAAAAGAACATCTTAAATTGGGGTTTACTGTCCCGGGTGTAAAAATGAAGGAAATCAATATATATACTGAGAAAATAGGCAAGAATACTTTAAGCTCATCTGATATTCCACTCGTTTTGAAAGTCTTGCGGCAGGATGCTAAAACCGGTTTGATCGAGTTAACAAAGGATGATATTCATTTGTTCCAGGTCTATACATTTGCCCTACAGCAGCTGGAACTTGCGGGAGGGACCAGCTCTTCAGAAGTTCATGCGGGGGACTGGAGGCAAATAGTCGATGATCTTTCCACACTCAAGCAGGTAATTGACGAAATGGAGCAGAAAAGAATAATAACCAATGTTTCATGGAATGCTGGTGGCATGGCCATTTTTGATATTCCTGATAGGAAAATGTACAAAACATTTGTTTATAGTATAATACTTGGACATGTGGATAAGTTATATGGCGGGTAAGAAGGCCTGCTATTAAGGCTTTTTATTTTGATTTTTAAAAAAACAGAGTGGCATATTCTACAGATTATATATTTTATTTAGATATGTGGCTATAATATTTTTCTTAAAACTATCTGTTCCTCATCAGTTATCTTTATATAGAACCGCCTGCATTTAGATTGAGCAGTACGAGTAACAGTACTCAATTATGACTAATATTACTCTATTATAGAATTTATTATTATTAGGAGGTTAAAAATTGGCAGGACAGCCTACGTACGCTTTAGGGAACAGGAGCAACAGTGGCCGCGCAAGGGATGCTCAGAGCATTAATATACTTGCAGGCAAAGCAGTTGCACGCGCAGTAAGGACCACCCTTGGTCCAAAAGGTATGGATAAGATGCTTGTTGATGGACTTGGAGATATCGTCATCACTAACGATGGTGCCACTATCCTCAGGGAAATGGACATTGAACACCCAGCTGCAAAGATGGTAGTTGAAGTTTCAAAGGCACAGGATGATGAGGTTGGCGATGGTACAACAACAGCAGCTGTACTTACAGGAGAACTTCTCACAATGGCAGAAGAGCTCATTGCTAAAGGAGTTCACCCAACGATCATTGCAACAGGTTACAGGCATGCAGCAAAGAAAGCTGTTGAGATCCTGAAGACCATTACCATTGAAGTATCCAAGGACGACAGGGAAACCCTGAAGAAACTGGCAAAGACCTCTCTCACAGGAAAGGCTGCCGGAGAGTACAAGGACTTCCTCGCTGAGATCGCTCTTGATGCAGTACTTTCAGTTGCAGAAGAAACTGATGAGGGCATCACGGTCGATGTAGGTGATATCACCATCGAGAAACGTGAAGGTGGCAGTATCCTTGACACAGAACTTATCACAGGTCTTGTAATTGATAAGGAAAGGGTCAGACCTAACATGCCAAAGAAGATCGAGAACGCAAAGATCCTCCTTGCAAGCTTTGCAATTGAGTTCCAGAAGATCGAGAAAACTGCAGAGATAAAGATCACATCACCTGACCAGATGCAGCTCTTCGTTGAACAGGAAGAGAAAATGGTCAAGGAAATGGTAGACAAGATCATTGCAAGTGGCGCAAACGTAGTCTTCTGTCAGAAGGGCATTGACGATCTTGCACAGTACTATCTTGAGAAGGCCGGTATCTATGCATGCAGAAGGATCACAAAGAGCGACCTTCAGAAGCTCGCAAAGGCAACAGGTGCAACACTTTTCCAGGATGTAACTGACATCAGGCCTGAGGACCTCGGTTCAGCTGCCTCCATCGAAGAAAAGAATCTCCATGGTTCAAAGATGACCTTCCTCCTTGGATGTAAGGAAGAGAAGACTGCATCAGTCATTCTCCACGGTGGTACAACACACATAGTTGACAGTCTTAAGCGCGCACTGAACGATGCACTCTGTGTCATTGGTGTAGCACTGGAAGACCGCAGCATTGTTGCAGGTGGCGGTTCCCCGGAGATCGAGCTTGCGCTCAGGCTCAGGGAATATGCATCAACACTTAAGGGCAGAGAGCAGCTTGCAGTCGCTAAGTTTGCAGAAGCATTCGAGATCATCCCTCAGACCCTCGCAGAAAATGCAGGTCTTGACCCAATAGACAAGCTTGTTGAGCTGCGTTCACAGCACGAGCAGGGTAACAAGAACATGGGTCTCGATGTCTATACCGGAAAGGTCATAGACATGTATGAGAACGATGTACTCGAACCACTCAGAATAAAGACCCAGGCAATCAATGCAGCTACCGAAGCAACAGTCATGATCCTTAGGATCGATGATGTTGTAGCAGCAAGCGGCAGAGGCCGCGCAATGCCACCAGGCATGCCACAGCCTGATATGGATATGTAAATTTTCTTTTCTGTGCAGGTTTTTCCTGCACTCCACTATCTTTTATTTCTATTCTACTATTCTTTGTCTTCTTGCATAAGGATTATATATTTTGTAAACCCTGAATTATCCATAAGGTCTACAATGCTGTGTAGTTTGTCAACATTCGATGACCGGTTATATATTCTATATTTTCTATACGATTGGTGAATCTATGAAGGACAAAGTATACTCTCATAATAGCAACATCAGAAAAATGGTCTTTGCCTCTCTGTTTGCTGCCATGATGGCAGTTGGGGCATATATTAAAATCCCTGTGCCTGTAAGTCCGGTCCCCATTACATTGCAGGTTCTTTTCGTATTGATGGCAGGGGCAATGCTTGGTGCAAGATGGGGTACGATAAGTGTAATTGTCTACCTGTTTCTGGGAATTGCAGGTCTTCCTGTATTTTCAGGTGGCAGTTCCGGTCTGGGTGTGCTTTTCGGACCAACCGGTGGTTATCTTGTAGGTTTCATGTTTGCTGCACTGATAATCGGGGTCTTATGCGACCGATATGGCAGGGACAAGGTCCATTTCAATGCACTGTTCATGCTGACAGGTCTTTTTATTATCTATATTTTCGGTATTTTGCAACTCATGAACGTTGCAAGTCTCACTCTCCCCGAAGCTGTAGCTATAGGTCTGCTTCCCTATGTCCCGGGAGCTATCCTTAAATTACTTGCTGCTGCAATAATCGCATCAAGATATCCTATTTGAAATGTGGTTACATGATTCGCATAAACAACCTGACTTTTCGCTACCCTGATGGTACACTGGCACTGGATTCAGTTGACCTGAATATCCATAAAGGTGAATTTGTAGCCATAGTCGGAAAGAATGGTTGTGGCAAATCAACAATTTTGCGTCACATGAATGGCCTCCTCCTGCCCACTGAAGGTTCTGTTATCGTAAAGGGAATGGATACATCTGACACCTTCTCCATCCTGAAAATTCGTCATACAGCAGGTATGGTCTTTCAGGACCCTGGTTCACAGTTCATCGGAATGACTGTGGAAGAGGATGTTGCGTTTGGTCCGGAGAACCTGGCTCTCCCGGCCGAAAAGATACAGTTCCTCGTAAACAGATCCCTTCGGGGAGTGGGTATGCTGGAACACAGGAACCACACTCCCCGTACATTAAGCGGTGGCCAGAAACAAAAGGTTGCATTTGCATCCGTTCTTGCCATGGAACCCGAGGTAATACTATTTGACGAGGTCACTTCCATGCTGGATAGCAATACACGGAAGGACATTCTTGATATCATTAAGAAATTACACAAAAACGGAACTACTGTTGTATATGTGACTCATCGCCTGGAAGAACTTGTTTATGCAGATCGACTTGTTGTGATGGACAAAGGACGTATAATTCATGATGGAAACCCGCGTGCCATATTAAGCAAGGAAAATCCGGTAAGCTTTGGCTTTGACCTTCCACCGGTAATTGAACTTGCCAGAAGGCTCGCAGACGAAAATATCATTGATTCGTCTCTCCTTCCGTTGTCCAAGGAGGAACTCCGGGAGGTTTTATGTCAATTGATGTGAAAAACGTGAGTTTCTGCTATAACAGGGGAACACCACTTCAAAAACTTGCACTGGACAACATAAGTTTCTCGATAAACAAAGGTGAGTTTGTCCTTATAGGCGGAGAGGTCGGTTCTGGTAAGTCCACTCTGCTCAGGCATTTCAATGGTCTTCTCAAACCTCACTCAGGTTCGGTAACAGTAAGCGGAATTAACACCCGGGACAGCAAAGTGAGGTCAAAAGTGGGTCTGCTAATGCAATATCCACAAAAACAACTTTTCGGGAAGACCGTTTATGAGGATGTTTCCTTTGGACCTTCCAATTTCGGTTCAAAGGGTGAGGCTCTGGGCAAACAGGTCAATGATGCCTTGAATTTAGTGGGTCTTTCTGAAGACATCTCCGTTCTCTCACCATTCAGCCTCAGTGGCGGTCAGATGAGACTTGTGGCACTGGCAGGAGTTTTTTCTATGGAACCTGAATATCTGGTTCTGGATGAACCGACCTCAGGGCTTGACCCGGAGAATCGTTCTTCTCTTCTTTCAATATTGGGCAAATTACATAGTTCGGGAATTTCCATTGTTGTTGTTTCACATCAGATATGCGAACTTCTTCCCTTCGCAGAAAAAGTGCTAATTCTTAAAAAAGGGAGAATTGATTTCATCGGTACTCCGAAAGAGTACTTAAGGTCAGCACCCTCCTCCCTGCCGGAGATAACGTCTCTTATGAAAGAGCTCCAGTCAGCAGGTTTCAACGTTCGTGATGACATTTACTCTGTTGATCATGCTTTTTTGGAGATAAACAATGCATTGAAAGAAATAGGGGACAAGCAGCATGGATAATCTATTTTTGTCCTTCATCCCAGGTGATTCCATACTTCACAGGCTCGATCCGAGGACAAAGATACTTGGTCTTATGCTTGCAAGCATATGCATCCTTGAAGCTTCATCTTTTGAAGAGATTGCATTGATTACTCTTGTTTTCACGTTCCTTCTGGTGGCATGTAAACTGCCATTGAGGCACTTTGCCCGTTCGGTACGTCCAATGATGCTATTTTTTCTGTTACTCTTCCTGATGCAATTATTTTTCACAGAAGGGACGGCCATTTTTCATTTCAAATGGCTAACTGCCAGCTATGAAGGCCTGATACTTGGTACTATTCTCACTCTGCGCTTTATTTTTCTGTTACTCTTTGCGGCATTGCTCACAGCAACTACATCTCCTTCGAAAATAACAGCAGGGATTGAAAGGCTTCTTCGCCCTCTGCCACTAAAATACATCGGGATAACTTCTCATGACCTTGCAATGATGATGTCCCTGTCTATCTATTTTGTGCCAATGTTGTATGATAATTTCAGAACCCTCCGGGATGCCCAGCTTTCCCGTGGTCTGGATATTAAAAAAGAGCCGGTAAAAGCCATATTCTCTTTTTCTGTACCGCTTATCAGTATTTCTGTACGTGCAGTCGAGGAAGTAGCTCTTGCGATGGAAAGTCGTTGTTATGTGGGTATAGGGCGCACATCCATGCATGTACTGGAGCTTAAGAGCAGCGACTATCTTAGCTTGATTTTATACGGAACCCTGTTTGTTTTTTGTATTGTGCTCTGATCTCAGGGTTATATTATTATATGTTCATATGCTCATGTGTTCATAAGAACTATGGATCATATTTGTGCGGATGATAGCTCCATCAATGAAAAAGTCAGAAACCTGCCCTCAGAAGAATCAATTTCTTCCATGTGCCGGATATTTAATGCTCTCCAGTGTACCACGCGCCTGAAGATACTGTTCCTCCTATTACAGGGGAAAATGTGTGTGAAAGAGATAGGAGATGCACTGGGAATGACCCAGTCTTCGATCTCCCATAGTCTGAAACATCTCAGGCAACTTGATATTGTGAGGGTGAAAAAAGAAGGCAGGTTCGCAGTTTATTATCTGGCTGACGGGCATGTTGAACTATTCATGTCTATGTGCAGGGAACATGTGGAGGAGACAAAATAATGACATTCTTAAACACTCTGTTATCGATCATTTCAGGTGTTCTGGCTGAATCATGGGATTTGTTTGAAGAGGCGGCACCTTATCTTATACTGGGATTTGCAGTTGCAGGTATTTTGCATGTAATGGTCCCGGATGAAAAAATTCTGAAGTATCTGGGTAAGTCTGCAGGAAAGTTCAGGTCAGCCCTGAATGCGTCTCTGCTTGGTATCCCGCTGCCACTGTGTTCATGCGGTGTAGTTCCGACTGCCCTTTCATTGAAGAACAGGGGTGCTACAAAAGGTGCAACTCTTTCTTTCCTCATATCAACCCCGGAGACAGGAGTTGATTCTATCGCTATCACATATGCACTGCTGGATCCTATTATGACTGTATTCCGTCCCCTTGCCAGTATGGTAACCGCATTACTTACGGGAATTGCAGAAAATGTAATGGGTGAAAAAAAGGAAGTAGCATCTCAGAAGAAGAACATTCTCATGATGCAGCCTATGGCAGCATGCAGTGACTCCTCATGCTCCTGCAACAATAGTTCATTTTCGGCTGCAGACGCTTCAACTCTTCGCAAGTTGCAGGAAGCTTTCAGGTATTCTTTCGTTGAGCTTCTCGGGGATATCTCCACATGGTTAATAGTTGGTATCCTGATTGCCGGGGTCATCTCCTATATGATACCTGATGACCTGGTGGGTGATTATCTTGGAGGTGGCATTTTCTCAATGCTGATTATGCTGGTCATAGGTATACCACTCTACATATGTGCCACAGCATCAACACCGCTGGCAGCTGCACTTGTTTCAAAAGGAATGAGTCCGGGAACTGCTTTTGTGTTCCTGCTTGCCGGGCCTGCTACAAATGCGGCAACTATTACAATGGTCGCAAAATTCCTCGGAAGAAGAAGTGCAACCCTGTACCTTGGAATGATAGCATTGTGCTCGCTGGCATTCGGGCTGTTTCTTGATGCCATCTATTTCAGACTGGGTATTGAGGCCAGTTCCATTGTCGGTAGCGCAAGCGATGTACTTACTCCCGGAATAAAGACAATGTTTGCACTAATCCTGATACCCTTCATAATTAATGGCATATACAAACAGAATTTTAAAAAAGGATAGCTTCTTTTACTTTTTGCGAAGTTCTCTGGAAAGAACTTCTGCCATCTTTTCTTTGAATTCATCGATGACTATATCATTTTGTCCTTCAACACTCAATTTAGCTTTGTCAGGTATATCTGTATCTTCCTTAACAGGTATAGTTACAATTTTTCCAAGAGTGTTGCCGGTTGTGATTTTGCCTTTCTCCCACGAAAAATCATCTTTATTCGACATAATGTCCCCACATTGAATTAATGTAAACTAATCCCCATAGTTTATTAACTTAAAATGGTTCCTAAAAGTATATACGGTTTTTGAATGGCAGATATGTAAAATAAAGGTTTTTAATCCCTCTTTATCTCTTTCCCAATAAGGACTTCAGTAGACTTGATTATCGCAAACACCTTGTCTCCTTCTTTAATGTTGAGTCGGTCAACCGCTTCTGAAGTTATAACTGATGTAAGTGCCGATGGTTCGATCTCCAGCCTGACCTTTGATACAAGTCCTTCATTTTCCACACCAATAACTTTTGCAGGGATCTTGTTACGGGCAGATATGGCAAGTCCTATGTTCTCCCACGAACCTTCGTCTTCCATAGTATTGTTAATGAACTTCCTGTTCATTTCATATTCACTGATAAGCTTGCGTCCTTCATCTGTGAGGAAGGTTCCCTGACTCTTTCCGCCTCTAACGGTGGTGACCACATCTTTCCCAAGCCTTTCACTGATCTTGTTCAGCACGTTCCATGCGTGTTTGTAGGATATGTCCATTTTCTCGCAGGCTTTGAGAAGTGACCTTTCCTCATCTATGGCTTTGAGCAGCTCTACTTTACCTGCGCCGATGATGGGTTTTCCATCTTCTGCAAGCCACACTTTTGTTTTTGCTTCCATGATTATCTCCATTTATTATTCGAGGTCCGAGTCCTCAAAGATGAACAGTTCATCTATAGTCGTCTTCAGGGTCTTTGCTACTTTATATGCAAGTTTTAGTGAGGGATTATATTTCCCTTTTTCCAGAAAACCGATGGTTTCCCGCCTGACACCAACTTTGTTTGCAAGTTCCTCCTGGGTCATGTCATATCTGGCCCTGAGTTCCTTGATCCTCGTCTTCATTGAATCACCCCTGTGGTTTCCGGTTTATTCCACATCCCCTTTTCTAAAGAGATACCATTGAATACCTTTTGCGGTGATTATCATTGTGAACATAAGTATTGCCAGTACTTGCTTTACGGTTATCTGTGCCAGTTCGAATTCCTCTACCCAGAATAATATGGATATCAGGATGAATGTTATCAGCCATGAGTAAGAAAGCCCATAAGCCCCTATCTTTATTGTTCTTTCATCCTTTACAGGACCACTGCGGTATCTTTTCGCTCTGATGAATGTGACAAAGAGGATGATAGACCCTATGTTTATCAGGCTGATACCGACTTGTTGGTATTCTTTGAACATTGCAACCAGTGCGATTCCTGCCATGATGAATGCCAAAGCCAGTGTGTAACTGATCTTGATATATTTTTCCAGTTTACCCATGTAATTTCCTCAATAGTTAATTCTAACATTATGTTAGATATTAATCTTATTATGTGAGTTATATCTAACATTTGCTATTTAAAGTAATGCTTTATCAGGAACAACTGAGGAAATTATTTATCATGTCATCTCCCCATATCCTATGCTGTCAATGCCATCAACCATGGTCATTCAAACAGGTGGGAATATGAAAATAAATGTTATTTTTTACAGTCTGTACGGTCACAACTACAAAATGGCTGAAGCCGTTGCAGAAGGTGCCAGGGAAGTCAAAGGAGCTGATGTTGGCCTGTTCCAGGTCCCGGAAACTTTCACACCTGATATACTGGAAAAGATGGGAGCTACAGAATCCAAAAAGAGTTTTGAGCACATCCCTGTTGCAACCATTGAGAACCTCACCGAGGCAGATGCCATAATCTTTGGTACGCCAACAAGATTTGGGATGATGGCTGCACAGATGCGTGCATTTCTTGACAGGACAGGCGGCATCTGGGTGAAAGGATCTCTCATCGGAAAAGTGGGCAGTGTTTTCACATCAAGCAGCACCCAGCACGGCGGTCAGGAATCAACAATACTGAGTTTCCACGCAACCCTGCTGCATCATGGTATGATAATAGTCGGTGTTCCATATTCAGAAACAAGACAGTCAACACTTGAGGAGATTACAGGTGGCAGTCCATATGGTGCTTCAACAATTGCTGGCAGCGGTGCTAATACACGACAGCCAAGCGAGAACGAGCTTGGGATTGCAAGGTTTCAGGGGAGACATGTTGCAGAGATCACGAAGAGGCTGGTTGGAGGATGAACTCTAAAAGCAGTATTTTTTTTTTCCATTTTTCAAAATCAACCTGTACCTATCCATATAACTTCGAACATCTTTGAAGTTTAAGCAAAGTATATACCGTTCTATTCCTAAATCTGTTGTAAGAACTAATTATTTACAAATCCGGAGTGGTAAAAATGAACTTCACAGGGAAAAAGACAGTTTCATTCATAGTTATTGTATCGTTGTTTGCAGTTTTGATATCGGGGTGTATCGGAAACGATACGGTAAATTCAGGTCTGCCGTCCAGTATAGCAGGTCCGTGCAGTGGCCAGGTAGCTTCATCAGGTGATGAGTTCCTGATACTTGCACCAAAAATGCTCTTCTCAGGCGGGGAGAGTTCGGTGACAATGGCGGCTTTCTCAGATAACCAGCCCGTGGCCCGATGTGTGGAATATACACTAACAGACGAAGACAATAATGAGATAACTCTTATCCAGGCATCTACGTCAGAGTCTGGAAATGTTGTGGCTTCCTTTGAAGTTCCTGATGTTGAAGAAGGAACCTATGTACTTACTGCAAAGCCATCGGGATTTGATACTGAGTTCAAGGCAACTGTGGAAGTGGTGAATAACAATCCTCTGTTCATTGAGACAGACAAGCCAATTTACAAACCGGGGCAGACAATACACGGCAGGATTCTTTCCCTCAACAACAACCTTATTCCTGTGGAAGAGGACATCACCGTTGAGATCACAGATGCTAAAGGCATCAAGGTCTTCAAGGAGGAACTGAGTTCCAACGAATATGGTGTTGCTTCATTTGACCTGCCCCTTGCATCCGAACTGAACCTGGGTACATGGAAGATAATTGCAACAGCAGGTGATTCGTCTTCCAATGTGGATATTCAGGTGGACAAATATGTGCTTCCTAAATTCGATGTCTCACTGGAAACACCACAGGAATGGTTCCTTGTATCAGATGAGATTACAGGCACTGTTTCTGCAAACTACTTCTTTGGTAAGGAAGTTGAGGGAGAAGTGCTTGTGGAAGCTTCACGCTACGTGGGCGAATGGGAACAGTATGCAACCTTTTCAGGAACACTTGAAGGCGGAACTATTGAGTTCGAACTTCCTGCCGTAAAATACGCTGCCGGAACATATGGTGCAGGAGGACAGGCAAGTCTCATGCTTAACGTGACTGTCACAGACACAGGAAATCACAGCGAGACCAGTAACAAGCTGCTTACGATATCCGAATCTCCACTTGTTATCCAGCTTATACCTGAATCAAGCACCATAAAACCGGGAATGCCATTGCAGGTACTTCTGGTTACAAAAGATCCGGGTGGCAATCCTGTGGATGCTGAAGTGACAGTTGAAACCCGTGTCAGGGATGATTCATACGATATCACTGAGAACGAGGAAACTGTAACAACAGAGGGCGGTGTTGCAATGCTGGAGTATGATATTCCAAATAATACCAACCGCTTTTTCATTGATGCGTATGCTGATGATGCAATGGCCAGCGAATCCCTGAATGCTGCCTATTCGCCAAGTGCCAGTTTCATACACATCACACAGACAAGTGAAGGTGTACCGGAGGTTGGGGATACAATCTCTTTCCGTGTTTACTCGACAAATCCGGGAACTGTGTTCTATGATGTGTTTGCAAACGGCAGGACCGTATATTCGGCAACCAGTGACGAACCGGATATCAACATACCTGTGACACCACAGATGAGCCCTCAGGCAAAGGTTGTGGCTTACATGATAAACCCCAACAGCGAAGTGTCTGTGGATGTGCTTCCATTCGATGTGGAATTCTCCACACAGGTTGATCTGGGTAGTTCATTTGACAGTGAAACTGTTGAGCCAGGAGATAATGTAACGGTTGATTTCGATGCAGGAAGCAGATCAATGATAGGTTTCTCCATCGTCGATGAGTCGGTCTATGCTCTTAGCGAAGGCAGGCTCAATCTCAAACAGGTGTTCGATGAACTGGAGAAGCGTTTCATGGAGCCAATGGCAGAATCTCATCCTTCGTGGTACGTGGAAGGAGCATACGATACATTGGAAAGTGCCGGTATGGTTGTGATGTCATCACCGGGAATCGATGTGCCTCGTTCTACCTCTATAGGAATCGATAATGCTAAATTCGCAGGTTTTGGCATGGAAGTGGATGCAGTTATGGATGATATGGTGGTAGAAGAAGAGGCAATGATGGAGATGCCTGCAATGGCTGCAGAACCCACAGATTCAGCAGGCGAGGATATTGGAGAAGGTGGTGAGCTTGCAGAGGTTCANNACCACATGGAGGCTGCATGCAGTCTCATCAGGTCCTGAAGGGATTGGTATTTCCGAATCCAGCCTGACGGTGTTTCAGGATTTCTTCGTTGACCCGGACCTGCCCTACTCTGTAACAAGGGGTGAGGAATTCCCTGTGCAGGTGCAGGTCTACAATTATCTTGATACTGAGCAGGATGTTAAACTCACACTTTCAGGTGCTGACTGGTTCGATATCATTGGTGATGATGTGCAGACAGTCACTGTGGATGCCAATGGTGTCGGGTATGCCAGCTTCACAATAAGCCCTACAGAAGTTGGCAAGCACATCGTAGAGATAACAGGCCAGACAACTAAGAGGGCGGATGCTGTCAGGAAGGATATGATCGTGGAAGCAGAAGGTGCAACCCGTGAGCTTGTTGATAACGGAGTGCTCAGCAATGGTTCTGTGGAACTCGATACAACACTTCCTGCGGATATAGTACAGGATTCCGAAAAAGTACTTGTGAGCTTTACTCCAAGTATAGTTGCACAGAGCATAAGCGGAGTGGATGACCTGCTGGGTATGCCTTACGGATGCGGTGAGCAGAACATGATGCTCTTCTCAACTGATGTTGAGGTATTGCGCTACCTGAAGGCAACCGGACAGGATAATCCTGAAATGAGGGCGAAGGCTGAGATGTATATAATCACAGGTTACCAGCGTGAACTGACCTACCGTCACAATGATGGTTCTTTTTCAGCATTTGGTGAGAGCGATGAGAGTGGCAGTCTCTGGTTGACATCTTTCGTGCTGTCCCAGTTCAGTGGTGCAAGGGATGTGACAACCATTGATGAGAACATTCTTTCCGAGTCTGCGGACTGGATAGAATCCCACCAACAGGAAGATGGTTCATGGGAGCAGGTCGGTTTTGTGATACATCAGGACATGATGGGTGGCGTGAGCGGAACCTATGCACTGACTGCATATGTGACCCTCGCACTGGATGAGTATGGTGCTGCAAGCCCTGTTGTCATGGCAAATGCACAGAAGTATCTTGAGGACAACCTTGCCAGCCAGGACGATCCTTATGCACTGGCAATCGGAACTCTTGTCCTGCAGAAACTCAACAGTCCCTTTGCCGATGAGGCCCTGAACGACCTGCTGGCAATTGCAAAGCAGGATGATGATGGTACTTACTGGGGTTATGGTGACGGAAATGTGCCAATGCCATACGAGTACGGTGGCTATGGTTTTATAGCTCCTTCAAGCAAGAATGTGGAAACCACAGCCTATGCGACACTTGCTATGATAGAAGCCAGGAACCCCACAGCTATCTCATCTCTGAAATGGATATCCGCACAGCGCAATTCCAACGGTGGTTTCTCCAGTACTCAGGATACCGTCATGGCTTTCAGGGCACTGATGAGCGCAGCAGCATCCGCAGGCAGGGATATCGATGCCACAGTGCATGTGATCGCTGACGGCACTGAGATAAGATCAGTGGATGTTAACCAGCAGAACTTCGATGTGGTGCAGATAATTGAGATTCCCGAAGGTACCTCAGAACTCAAACTTGAAATGGAAGGTACGGGAGACCTGAATTACCAGCTTGTAAGGCGTTTCAATGTCATCCTGCCTGAAGTCACTGAACAGGACGAGATCGAGCTTGATGTGGAGTACGATTCCACAGATGTTGCCGTGAATGATATTGTTACGGTGAATGCCCATGTGAAGTACAACGGAATTCGTGGCATCGCTGGCAGCATCACTTCAAGTGGAATGATGATAGTGGACCTCGCAGTTCCGACAGGTTTCAGTCCGGTATCTTCAAGCCTTGAACTTCTCAAGGAGGAAGCCCTGATAACCCGTTACGAGATAGCAGGCAGAAAAGTTATCCTCTACATCGATGACATGCAGCCGGGTGAGGAACTGAACCTCAGTATGCAGGTAAGAGCACTGTTCCCTGTGAAAGCTATTGTGTCTGAAAGCAAGGCATATTCATACTACAATCCGGAGGTTGTGGCTGAAGCAAAAGGAATGAATGTGACTGTGGTTTGAAGAAAGGAGAGGGTTATCTCCTCTTCTTTTTATTTTATTTTATATGCGATAAAATACGAACTGTATATTTAATTCAAAGCCAAATACTGCTCATTGATTCTGGGGTGGTTTCAAATGAACAAATATCTGAAAATGTTTCTTTTCGGACTGGTGGTGTGGCTAATTCCTTTTCTCGTATCCTTTGCCTTTGTGGACAGGCAGGGCAATTTCACTATAGATGAGACATTTTTCAAATCCATAATGGTAGTTACAGGTGCTCTTGTGGGTGTCGTTCTTGCTGTCAGGTATTTCAGGGATGTTGAAACAGGCTACATCAACGAAGGTATCCTTCTTGGAGTAATCTGGTTGATAGTGAATCTTGCACTGGATCTGGCAATGGTGTCCGGTGGATTCTTCCAGACGACAGTTACCCAGTACTTCACAGTATCGGCATGAGGTATCTGGTTATGCCCATTTATACCATAGGAATGGGCTATGCTCTGATGCAAAGAACAAGCTGAATTCCAGTTTTTCTGGCCATTTATCTTGTAATTACAACACCTTTATCTTTTTCGAAAACAATGAACCGCTATGACCATTCAGTACCGGAACATTGTTCCATGGGCCCGTTCGTTTCAGGAATATGTTGACATGTTCAATCTCAGCGAGGAAGACCTGAACAGTTCCATTCTCGGATGTGGTGATGATCCTGCGAGTTTTAACTATGAAATGAGACAACAGGGTAAATCGGTAGTTTCCGTAGACCCTATCTATAAATTGACAGGGATTTCATCGAAAAGAGAATCGATGAGACATATATTGATGTGCTGGAGCAGACCCGGGCGAATCAGGATAAATTTGTATGGGGTAATATTTTCTCGGTCGAGGAACTGGGAAAAATCCGCATGGACTCTATGAGGCTATTTCTTGAGGATTTTGAGGAAGGCAAAAAACAGGGTCGTTATATTGCAGGTGAACTGCCAGAGCTTCCATTTGACGATAATTCATTTGACCTTGCACATGTGTCACATCTATTGTTCTTATATTCGGAGCAGCTTTCCTTGAATTTCACCTTCATGCGATCGATGAACTGCTGAGAGTTGCAGATGAAGTAAGGATATCCCCTTGCTAGATCAGAATTCAAGGAAATCGATACATCTTGATGAAGTGATTGACTACCTGCTTTCAAAGGGAATCTCTGTTTACGAGGAGAAGGTGAATTATGAATTCCAGAAAGGCGGGAACACGATGCTGAGGATTATTCAGGATTAATCTGTTCTCCGGATTTAGTTTTCAGATAGAAAATAACATCATAGTCTGCCATTAGCCGTTATTTGATTCCACTCTTGTCAATACATTCAAGGTCACAGCGTTCTCTTCTGCAATTGCGCCTTCTATCCGGTTTACAAGAAGACGGAATGCATTTTCTTTATCCAGTTCAGCATAATCTCCAATTCTGTGGACAAATAGCTGTTTTTGAGTTTCCAGGTATTGTTCCGTTGATCGATAGTTCTTCCATTGTTCTCTATGGTGAAAAACACCTTCTAACGCAATTGCAAATGCTACTGCCACTCCAATGACTGTTACGGAAAATTTAGCAACATCTACATTCAAGTTCCCGATTGGCACTATGATGGAAACATTGTTGATAACTGGTATCAGAACAGCTCCTGTGGCTGCTATGACTTGAGTTTGCTGATACCTCTTCTTCATTTTTACAGATTTGTTATCATACCATGACCTGTATTGTTCAAGCCTGTTATCCAGGTATTGTTCAGCAGTGCTTTGAACATCATCTATATCATCAACCATTAATAAAAATTGGATCTTGAAGTACTTAAATGAATATGTTTTATTGAATTATTTTGTGTATTTGGTTACAGGAGCATGAAAAAAGTTGATCTTGAAGAAAGAATTCCCTTTTAAATTAGTGTCAATTTGTTTTCCAATGCAAACACAAAAATACTAACAACCAGATAATTTGCAGCACCAATTTTGTGTGAACTATTATGAATAAAGTAACCCCTGCCATGCAGCAGTTCTATGCGGCCAAGGAAGAGCATAAGGATGCCCTAATATTCTTCAGAATGGGAGATTTCTATGAATCCTTTGGAGAGGATGCGAAGACCATTGCAAAGGAACTCGAAATAACCCTGACCACTCGTGGGAAGGACAGGGATGGAGATAAAATGCCGCTGGCAGGCATCCCTTATCATGCCATTGATACTTATCTTCCCCGGCTTATCAAAAAGGGTTACAAGGTTGCCATATGTGAGCAGCTTGAGGACCCGAAGAAAGCAAAGGGTGTGGTGAAAAGGGGAGTTGTCCGTGTAGTCACGCCGGGCACTGCAATGGATTCTTCCATGTTTACGGATTCCTCCAACAACTATCTCATGGCGCTCTATGGGGAAAAGGATGAATACGGGATCTCTTTTCTGGATATTTCCACCGGTGAATTCCTTACCACACAGTTCACAGATATCGCTCCATATAACAGAATTACGAGCGAAGCTGCACGTATGGGTCCATCGGAATGCATCATGCCCCGTTCCTTGCTATCGGATTCTGTTCTCACAGAACGTATGAAGGAACTGAGGATCATCGTTCACGAATTTGACGGGGATGCTTTTGACTTCGAGAGGGCTGAAAAAGTGCTCAGTGAACACTTCAAAGTATCAACTCTGGAAGGCATGGGTTGCAGCGAACTCCCGTGTGCAGTTTCTTCTGCGGGAGCAGCGTTGCGTTATGCAATGGATACCCAGATGAGGGAACTATCACAGGTGCAGTCCCTCAATACATATTTCGATTCCGAGTTCATGGTGCTGGACGCCATCACTTTGAGAAACCTTGAGATCGTCCGCAACGTAAGAGGCGAGGGCAATGATTCTTCCCTTATCGGGGTGCTTGATGAGACAAAGACTCCAATGGGGAGGAGACAACTCCAGAAATGGCTTCTTAAGCCATTGGTCTCGACAGATGCTATCAATGATCGTCTGGATGCGGTTGCATGGCTCCATGATAATACGCTGGTCCGTTTTGACATCCGTGCCCACCTTTCATATGTAAAGGATATGGAGCGGCTTGTTGGAAGGGTAATGTATGGCAATTCTAATGCAAGGGACCTTGTAGCATTGAAAAAATCACTTGAAGCTGTTCCGCTTTTACTTGAATCTCTCCGGGAATGCAAAGATGTGGATTTACTGGAGAGCATCGTATCACAACTATCTTCTTTCGGGGAACTGAACGACCTTGCTAAACTGATCGACAGTGCCATTGTGGAAGAACCCCCCCTCAGTGTGAGGGATGGGGGAATGATAAAAGCCGGATACAATGAGCAGTTAGATGAGCTATTCGACCTGTCAAAGAACGGCAAGCAATGGATTGCCAGGTTCCAGCAGAAAGAAAGGGAAAGGACCGGTATCAAGTCCATGAAGGTCGGTTACAACAAGGTTTTCGGATATTATCTCGAGGTAACAAAGGCTAACATTTCCCAGGTCCCTGATGATTATATCAGGAAGCAGACAATGACCAATGCCGAGCGTTTCTACACTCCTGAACTCAAGGAGCGTGAGAGTGCCATCCTTTCCGCTGATGAGAAAATGACAGCACTTGAATACGAGTTGCTCTGCGATGTCAATTCGACTGTTGCATCATACTCAAAACAATTACAGGAAACAGCTGGCTTCATTGGTATGCTGGATGTAATGGCAAACCTTGCTGAAGTGGCCGCTAATAATAATTATGTAAGGCCCGCGATAACTCCTGATTGCAGACTCCTTATCAGGGATGGCAGACACCCCGTGGTGGAGAACACAGTTCCCGGCGGTTTTGTTCCCAATGATACGGAAATGGATTGCAGTGAGAACCAGTTCCAGCTTATAACCGGACCAAACATGGCCGGTAAATCCACTTACATGAGGCAGATTGCCATGATTGTCATAATGGCACAGGCCGGTTCCTTCGTGCCTGCTTCCCANNGAGATGGTGGAGCTTGCAAATATCCTGAACAATGCAACCCCGAAGAGCCTGGTGCTGCTGGATGAGATCGGCCGGGGTACGAGCACGTATGATGGCTATAGTATCGCAAAGGCCGTGGTGGAATACATTCACAACAAAGGGCGTGTGGGTGTAAGGTCACTTTTTGCCACACACTACCATCAGCTCACTGACATTGCGGGCAATCTTAAACGTGTAAGGAATTACCATATTGCCGTAAAGGAGGATGGTGAAGACCTTGTATTCCTGCGCAAGATAGTTCCGGGTGCAACGGACCGGAGTTATGGTATCCACGTTGCGAGAATAGCTGGTGTTCCGCATGCTGTCACCACGCGTGCTAAAGAGATCCTTGAGGATATCGAGAATGAATGTATGATCAGTGAGGATGATCGCAAAGGCAAGAAGAAGCAGCGCAGCAGTGCCAAATACACTCAGGTGATACTGTTCGATCAGGATGCTTCTTACGGTGAAACTATTCCTCATCCTGTAATCGGTGAATTGAAGGACATGGATTTGAATTCAATGACACCGCTTGAAGCACTTAACAGGCTCAATCAGTTGAAAAGCAGGCTTCTGGAAGAGGACAGATAAGCACGAGGGTGCATCCCGTGCTCATTCACTTTTTTATATCAATTTTCATTATATTCTATTGCCCTGCAGCAATGCCTTTCTTTTGTAATATCATCCAGGCAACCAGGGTCAGAGCACCGCAGATCAAGGTGATACTTCCCAGAATCTGCATACGTTCCATCCATTCCTGGGACACCAGCCACATGCCTACAGCTCCAAGTGTGAAGTAGGTAAATATCAATAAAGATGAAGCAGAGCCTGCATCTTTGTGTACCTGTTCAAGTACGAGGTGGTTACTCGGAGGTCTGCTGATGCCTATGGAATATGTTATCAGCGCCATGGGGATTGCAAAGCTCCAGGGTCCACGCTGACCAATTATCAGAATAAGTACTGCTCCAAGTGTAATTCCTGCAAAACCGGTGGTTATCAGATGCCTGGGGTTCATTCTGTCTGTCAGTTTCAGGCATGACATTGACCCTGCCATCAGGGCCAGTGCATTGAAGGCAAAGAAGTAGCTGAAATTTTGCTCGCTCAGTCCGAATCCGTTGATGTAAAGGGCTGAAGAGCCGGCAATAAAACTGTATAACGGTAAAAGGCTTACAGACATCACCAGAACCATGATTACATAATTTTTGTTAAGTAACAGATTGCTATAGGAATGCATAACCTTTGAAAGTGGGGTTTGTGAAGCTTCTTTCAATGTTTCCGGTGTTCTGAGTACACCCAGAAGGCCTATAGCCCCCATCATTCCCTGGGCAACGAATATCCAGTGCCATGAAAAATATGTTAATAGCCATCCTCCTACGATTGGAGCAAACATAGGAGCCAGTGCCATGATTATGGCTATATAGGCAAGTATCCTCTGTCTTTCCGTTCCTGAAAATATGTCCTTCGTCATAGCCATGGAAAGGGATGCACTGGCAGCAGCTCCTGCAGCCTGTAATATACGAAATGCTATCAATGTGGCTGCACTGTTAGCCATTGCGCAGAGCACACTGGCAAATATGTACAATGAGATGCCGATCATCAATGGTTTTCGGCGGCCGTATCTATCTGAGATCGGGCCGTAGAAAAGCAGGAAGAATCCGTAAGTGATGAAAAAACAAATGAGGATCAAATTGACCACTGCCAGCGACTCATTCCACATCCGGGCAAGAGATGGAATTGCAGGCAGTATCATATCTGTGGAAAAAGCAGGAAAGGCTGTCAGAAGAGCTAACAAGGGTACAATATTTTTTAGTTTTTCAGGATTGTCCATCATGAACCTTCTAATTTTATGTTGCCTCTAACAGCACGAATATTTATAATTGTGTTGGGTATCCATTGTTCTTTGTTCTCATATACTTCCCAGGCTGAAGTTATAGTTGCAGGAAAGTTCTCAATGCAAACACAAAAATAGTAACAATCAGATAGTTTTGGGTTAAAGGATCAAAAGATCATAAATATACTTATTGTGGACAGGAAGTGTAAAATGACGGATAAAGCATGTGATATCAGGGGTTCAAGAATAAGATTACTGGATGAGTCCACCATCAATAAAATAGCAGCAGGAGAAGTGATTGAGCGTCCAGCTTCTGTGGTTAAGGAGCTTATTGAGAACTCCATTGATGCCCATGCGTCCGAAGTTCGAGTGGAAATAGGGGGGTATGGCACGAAAAGTATTCTTGTCGTGGATAATGGTGCCGGAATGAGCCATACGGATGCTTCCCTTGCCTTTAAGAAACATGCCACCAGCAAAATAAACACTATCGAGGACCTTGATCGCATTCTTACGATGGGGTTTAGGGGGGAGGCTCTGGCATCCATTGCTTCGGTTGCAAGGGTGGAGCTTGTCACCCGGCAGGAAGACAGCATCGAAGGCACCAAAGTCGTTGTTGACAGCAGTGGCATCAGGAACATAGGTTCTGCAGGTACGGCTGTGGGGACCAGTATACTTGTCAATGACCTGTTCTACAGCACGCCTGCCCGTAAGAAGTATCTCAAGAGCGCAAGGACAGAACTGGCTCATATTATCGATGTCGTTTCCAGGAATTCACTTGCACATTCTGATGTTTCATTCACTCTTGTGATAGATGGTAAGGTTACACTCAGGTCTCCGTCATCAACTAAAATGCTGGATAGCATCATTCATCTCTATGGTGCTGATGTTGCACGTTCCCTTGTTCCACTGGAATACGAGTCGGACCTGCTTACTATATCCGGTTATATCTCAAAGCCTGAACTCACAAGGAGCGGAAAGGATCTTCAGGTATTTTTCATAAATGGCAGGTCCATTTTTTCAAACCAGATCAGCAATGCTGTCAGGCTTGGATACTACACCCTTCTTCCTAAAGGCCGCTATCCTGCAGCTTTTCTTAATATTATTATCGACCCTGTAAATGTGGATATAAATGTGCATCCTGCAAAAAGAGAAGTCCGGATGAGCCATGAAAAAGAGATTGAGGGCATGGTCATCTCTGCTGTTGAGGATGCCCTTGGAAGGGGTTCACTGGTTCCTGAGGTACAGGTTAAGAAAAAGGATGTACCTGTTCAGGTTCGTTTATCTGAGCCGGAAGTGAAAGAAGAACAGGAGCCCATTAAAATATCGGATGAATCCGAGGTGTCGAATGCTTTGGACAGGCCTTCTATTTCCGGTGCATCGTATGACAGTTCATCGCAAAACAGCGTCATCAAAGAGAACAAAGAACCTTATCACTATCCTGCCAAGGATACCCAGAAAAGGCTGAAGAAAAGTGAGAGGCTGCAGATGAGTGTGACCTCAAATGAGGTGGCAGAGCTTAGCAGCTCTTTCAAACCATCCGATGTAAAAGTATACGGGCAGTACGCTGACCTTTACATAATATGTGAGATGGATGGCAAGCTCATACTCATCGACCAGCATGCTGCTCATGAGCGAATAATGTATGAGGAGGTACTCAGGATGCAGCATCTGTCCTGGCAGGAACTTATCACGCCTGTGACACTTGACCTGAGTCAGAAGGAGAAGGCTATAATTGAGGATTTCATTCCGGATCTGGAGAAGGTGGGTTTTTCAATTTCAGAATTTGGTCCGAAAAGTTATGTGGTGACCACGGTTCCAAGCATTTTCGGGAAACTTGAGGACACTGATGTAATACACGATATAATTTCAGATCTCCTTTCCACCGGAAGGGTGAAAGAGGACACTGAAAGATACGATCTTCTTTGCAGTACCATGGCGTGCAGGGCAGCTATCAAGGCAGGCGCGGTGTGCAGCACAGGACAGATGGAAGAACTCATCCGTCAACTGATGCGCTGCAACAATCCGTATACATGTCCACACGGTCGCCCTACTATGATTTCTTTTACTAAAGATGAACTGGCAAAGCTGTTCAAAAGGACCGGATAGAGTCGGTAGATTTTAAAAGTATTAATTACAATTGACCTGAGATGATCGACCCGGTAAATAAATCAAAGATACCAGACGAGTGGCTGGATCGCTCAAAAATGCCACGTGATGAGCTGGAAGAAGGTATAAAGAACGGAACACTTGTAGTTCTAAGTGATGGTTCTGTACTGAAAAGAGGATATACTACCGGGACCACTGCAGCACTGGCCGCAAAGGCATCAGTTCTTTCCCTAGCAGGTGAAGTGAAGCATGTTTCTGTACCAACGCCTGTAGGCCTTCGTGCAGAGATGGATGTCAAAGGCAACAAAGGGCATGCTGTTGCAGTGAAAATGAATAACGATCATGAATCTGATATTACCAGAGGTCTTGAGTTCGTTGCTGACGCCAGGGAGGCAGATGGAATTACTGTTTATGCAGGCGAAGGCATAGGAATTGTCACCCGCAGCGGCCTTGAATCCAGGAAAGGGCACCCTGCTATCAATCCTGGTCCCATGGGCCAGATAAAAGAATCCATCCGGGAAGCTGTGGACGAACTCGGGCTGAAGGGAGCAGAGGTGACTATCTATCTTCCAAGGGGCAAAGAGGTGGCGAAGGAGACTCTGAACAGCCGTATTGGTATCATTGACGGAATCTCTGTCCTTGGCAGTACGGGATTTGTTGAGCCATGGAATGATCACCTGGGAGAAATGAAAGGTGATCTCATCAGGCATTCTGACAAGGTAGTGCTCACAACCGGAAGGGTGGGTATACGTTACTCGACCATGCTCTTCCCTCATTACACGGTTGTACTCGCAGGAAGCCGCATATCCGAAGCACTGGATTCTGCTCATGGTGATGTGGTTATTTGCGGACTGCCGGGGCTTGTTTTGAAATGGGGCAATCCCGACATGCTGAAGGATAGCGGGTTTGCCACAGTTGTTGAAATGCTTAATCTTGATCCGCAAAACCAGCGCCTGAAAGAGGCTTTTGACATGGCTGTGGAAAAAGGCAATGGTGCCCGTATTGTCGTTGTTGACAGGGACGGGACTGTGTTGATGGACAGCGGGGAATAAACATGATAATAGTGGGTGTCGGTGTTGGGCCAAAGATGCTGACCCAGGAAGCTATAGAGGTCATCAGCAATGCTCCTGTGGTATATGGTTCCAGACGCTCCATCGAACTTGCAGAAGAGTTCATCAAATGTGAATCCCATCTGATCAAGGACTACAAGAATCTTCATCTTTTACCTGATGACGCTGTTATATTGTCCACAGGTGACCCAATGTTCTCAGGACTCGGTAAATTTGCCACGGAGAATGACAGGGTCGTCACAGGCGTGTCTTCAATACAGGCTGCATGTGCTCGTTTTCATGTAGAGATGTCAAATCTTGCTCTCATAACTGCACATGGCAGGGATCCTGCTCCTGCAAAAGAAGCTTTTGTCAGGGAAATTAGTCTGGGTAAAAACATCTTTCTGTTGCCTGCTGACAGCTTTGGACCTAAGGAAGTGGCATCAGTTCTTCAGGAAATGGACGTGGATGCCAGAATCTGTATCTATGAGGATATAGGGTATCCATATGAACGTGCTGTATGTGGTACTGTGGCTGAGCCTCCGGAGAATCGTTCTGATATGTACTGTATTGTGATCGTACGTTAGATCATTTCAAAAAAGCTTCATTTTTATAATTACACAATTTATTCTGTTTTGACAGTTATCTTCCAGTTTCGTAGTTATGTGTGTTTTATAGCGATAGTAGTAATTGTATATGGGTATTGCTATATCTTAATAGGCACATTTGTATTATTCATATTGATAAGGTTACTAACCATAATCGTGAATCGTTATGTTTATGTACCATAACATATTACATCCATTATCCAACACAAATTTAGTTGATTAGGTATGGTGATTAAAAATGGAAGGTGATATTTAATGCACATAATGGAAGGTCAGTTACCTTTTGAGTGGTCTATTTTATGGTTTGCTTTTTCAATTCCAGTTGTCCTTTATGGCATGTATAATCTCAATAAGATTGTTTCTCAAAGGCGTGAAGTTGTGCCTTTGATAGCGGTAGCTGGTGCATTCATATTTGTTCTTTCATCTTTGAAACTTCCGTCAGCAGTAACAATGAGTTCGTCACATCCTACTGGTACAGGCTTAGCTGCTATTCTTTTTGGACCGGCAATTACAGCCGTTCTCGGTGTGATTGTTCTCTTATACCAGGCAATTTTGCTTGCTCATGGTGGTCTGTCGACACTTGGTGCAAATACTGCATCTATGGCAATAATAGGTCCATTCGTTGCTTATGTATTCTATAAGGCAGCATCCAAAACAGGTATGAATTTCTATCTCAATGTATTCCTTGCAACTGCAATTGCAGACTTGGTAACATATGTTATTACATCACTGCAACTTGCTTTGGCTTATCATGGTGATTATGGTGGTTATTTGGGTGCTTTTATCTATTTTGCAGGTATATTCGCTTTAACTCAAATTCCAGTTGCAATAGTTGAAGGTGCTCTCACTGCTCTTATTATGAAATATGTTGTTCAGGTTAAAAGTGATGCATTGGTTGATCTCAAAGTTTTATCATCTTCAACAATTGCTAAAATAAAGGAGGCGATGGAATGAAACTTGAGTATATCGTGGGTGTAGTTGTATTGCTCTTCGTTGCTCAGTTCTTTTATGGTCTTGCCATAGCACCAGATGCCGAGTTTGGGGGTGCAGATGGTGCAGCAGAAGAAGCTATTGTTAATAGCCCGTCGTACGATCCATGGTTTAAAGGGATAGGATTTGAGCCTCCTGGTGGAGAAACTGAAAGCTTGCTCTTTGCTCTTCAGGCAGCTATTGGTTCTTTGGTCATAGGCTACACATTTGGTTATTACAAAGGTAAAGGCAAGTCTAGTTAGGCTGTTTAGAGTGCTTTAAGTAAGCACTCTTTTTATGAAAGCGCATGAAATAGGTATGTTTCACTCTATATTTTTATTAAAACGGTACTTTTCATGATTTTATACAATATTGGTATAGCTATATTTACGAAAATCTTATGTACAAAAGGATGTTTGTTACAACGGCAATTTTAGAAGATTCGTATTTAGGATAAGTTTTATTCAATCAATCGTGTTGGCATTATATGGTACAGGTTCTTGATGATTATGCGATAGTTAGCCCACTAAGGCAAAAAAATAATTTACTTAAGATTAGCGTGGTTACCTTTGGTATTTTGATGGGTTTATTGTCATCTTCTCCCACAACACCGTTATTTGTAAGTATTTTTATGAGTTTTTCAATAGTCTATTTCGGGAAAATTCCACTTAAAACCTATTTAAGAATACTAACAATTCCTGCGGGTTTCGTTTTGACTAGTGCTGTAGTGATTGCTTTTATTTCAGGAAACGGGTCTGATATATTTGCTTTTAATATATTTGGACACACAGCGGGAATCAATAAAGAAGGAGCAAACATGGCAATTTTGGTCCTTTTTCGGAGTTTAGGGGGTACATCTTGCTTGTTTTTTCTTGCTCTAACAACACCGATGATAGAACTCTTTGCTGTCCTTAAGGCGGCAAAAATACCAGACTCCTTTGTAGAGATCTCAATGATGATGTATCGTTATATCTTTGTCTTTCTTGACGTTGCAATGGGGATTAAATATGCTCAGGAAGTACGCCTGGGGTACAGGAATTTTAAGACATCATTCCGGTCCATGGTAATGCTTGGTGCTAATCTTTTCATAAGGTCCTGGGAACAGGGTGAAAAACTCTATTTATCCATGAATTCAAGATGCTATGGCGGTAAATTGATAATGTATGATGAAAAAAGGCCTGTAAAGATGCCTGAATTATTGCTGACCGGAACCTATTTTGCGATTGTGCTTACGGTCTTCTATTTTACAAGGGGAATGTCATTTATTTGAGGTGAAATGGTGGTCATTTTAGAAACAAAAGATCTCAGTTACTCTTATCCTGATGGTACTCTGGCCCTCGATAGCATCAATATAAAGATAGGCAAGGGAAAGAAAATAGCCTTCGTCGGTCGCAATGGTTCGGGAAAATCCACTCTTTTCATGACACTTAATGGTACTCACCGTCCCCAGAAGGGTGAGGTGCTCTTTCATGGCAAACCCCTGAAATACGACTCAAAGTCCCTGAGAGAAATAAGGAAAAGTGTAGGTATCGTTTTCCAGAATTCGGACGACCAGATATTTGCACCTACTATTTATCAGGATGTGGCTTTTGGCCCTACAAATCTGGATTATCCAAAAGACAAAGTTGCAAAGATAGTTCATGATACTCTGGAGTATGTGGGTCTGACGCACCTGAAGGACAAGCCTCCTCATCATTTAAGTGGCGGACAGAAAAAGAGGGTTGCCATAGCAGGTGTGGTTGCAATGGATCCTGAAGTTATCGTCCTTGATGAACCACTTTCCAACCTTGATCCTGTGGGTGCCGATGAGGTAATGGACCTTCTTAATGAATTGAATTATTTCGGCAAGACGATTATCATTTCAACTCATGATGTTGACCTTGCATACGGATGGGCTGATTATGTTTTTCTTATGAACAACCGTAATGTTATCAGTGAAGGCACCCCCGAGGAGATATTCAGGCAGACTGAGAAGCTCAAGGAGGCTTACCTTAAAAGGCCTATCACACTTGAGATATATGATGAGATCCGAAAAAGAGGCATTGCCCGCGCTTCAAGACCCCCTCGTGACATTCCGGACCTTGTACACACCTTAAGGCCACAAAATCTTATGTGGGTTGATGTTCCGCCCGAGGTAAAGGAAGGTGAAACCATAAACATGGGAATCCTTTACGGGGAATTTGCACAGGATTCCATGTATGAAGCTGCAAATTGTAAAGTCCTCCATATTCACGATGATGGCCTTGCAATAGTTGAAATGGGCAGAAAACCACTGAGGGCAGGTTCCATTGGTATCTACGATACTTCCCAGTATGACAATGAGGAACTTTTGAAAATCATGAAAAGGGATGGTGTTGAGTGTGTCGGTGCCATGGGCAAGAAAAGCAAGATCGTTGCTGAAAGGGACGAGATATATCTCGATGTCACCGCAGGAGTCATTGACAGGTCTATCCTCAATGCACTTTCAGGACAGCGCTGCCTTATCCTTACACATGGTGGCATGGTGGAACATGCTCTTGAAAGAATAAACGGTTATATTGAAAAAAGTGGAATTAACCTTCATGTTGGAGTTGTGAACGGCGACTTGAAAAAAGGTGAAAGCGAAGGTTCCTGTTGATCGGTGTGTGAGTTCACACATCCCTATCTGTTCTTTTCGGCAGGAGTGCATATCTTTCGTTATTCGGGATTTTGCATAGTAATATATCTTTCATATTGAAGTTTTTCGATGCTTTCACAGTTCTGCATATTTTAGTCCTTTGTCGGGTGAAGTGGCTATCTCTATTCCTCTCTTTATACTTGTGTATTGTTTAATGCTACGTTTTTTATTATTTGTCATACTTTAGGCGTATTTAATTTCATCGGTTGTACCTATCACTTTCTAGTTTGTATGTTCATATTGATTTTATATAAATACATTATTACTTCTATTGATACTTATTTTTCTATTAGGTATGTGATTATAAAGATGTATAATTGGTACTATATATCCTGTCTATAATTTTTAAAAAAACTATTGTGGCATAAAAGTATTACGAATATATGTCTTAGTAACATACTAGTTCATAATCTATATATATACCAGCAACAGATTAGTATTACTAACGACAACTAAAGCAGATTTGCACTTTAGTATTCAATCATACAGGTGGTTAATCATCATGGAATTACTTTCAATGGGAACAGAAGCACTATCCTCGGAACTTAGCTTTTTGATAGTAATATCGGCTTTCCTCCTTGGTGCACTGCACGCACTTGAGCCCGGTCATGGAAAATCTATAATGGCAGTTTTTGTCATGGGTACGGACGCAGACCTGAAAGATGCACTTCTTCTGGGACTTACTATTGTTGTATCGCACGTGCTCGTGGTGCTGGCACTAGGGGTTGCATCTATCTATCTTATAGATATACTGGATGTTGACATGACCCATGATATTATGAGCGTGGTTGGAGGTGTCATACTAATAGGTGTGGGAATATGGATCTTAAGGAAATTCTATCATCCTCACGAACATTCCATTGACACAAAAAAGAGTGTAATTGCAATAGGACTTTCCACGGGACTTATACCCTGTCCTGCTGCACTTGCAGTATTGCTATTCAGCATTGCTAATAACCAGGTATATAACGGTCTGATATATGTGCTGATATTCAGTGCAGGTCTGGCAATAGCCATTACTTCACTGTCAGTTGTATTCGTCAAAGGAAAAGGCTTTATTGAAAGCTATGTGAGCAGTGGTAAGATCAACAAACTTCCGCTTGTAAGCGGTTCAGTGATTGTTGTGATAGGTGCCTTCACACTTCTTCATCCTCTGCTGGAGCATGTGGCACCTGCTCTTCACATTTAAGAATGAAGGGAGCTTATCAATTACAAGCTCTCAAAAGTTCTTTTTAAAAGAAGTGCATCCCCTTCGTTATCCGGACTTTCGCATATCAAAAGGCCTTTTACTTTGAAATCCTTCAAAGCTCTCATCAGTTCGGCGTATTCAAGATCGGAATCATCAAGATTCAGATGATTTCTCTCTCCCTTTTCGCTATATTCGATGCCTGATACATGCATATGCATATCATCAAGCCCTTCCCTTCCAAGTTCATTCTCAATCAGTTCAAGTGTGGAAGCGAATTCTTCGTAGCTATTTTCCGCTCCGTTGCTTCTTGCATGAAGGTGCGCAAAATCAATACATGGGAGTGCATTCTCTATTTCACAGCCAAGCCTAACATTCTCCTGTAGACTTCCAAACTGGGTTGCTTTTCCGGTGGTTTCCGGGCGCAGGATC
>DAZF01000072.1:51486-79581 GCA_002507205.1 Methanolobus sp. UBA32
GGTGTCCCGGCGGTTCCAAAAAGCAGTTTTGCAGGTTTCATTATGCCATGCCGAGCTTTGCTTTGAGTTCTTTCAGTTTTTCAGTTGAAAGCTTCTCTTCGACCAGCTCCAGGAAAGTATCAACATCGTCCTCTTCCAGTGACCTGATGTCCTCTTTTCCTTCCATGGCAAGCTGGAACAGATACTCCATCTCTTCTTTGTCCAGTTTGTTCATCCTGTTCCTGAAGTCCTCGCCATCCTCAGCGATCTTGTGTGACAGGGGTCTGAGAATAAAAGGATAATTATGCCCTGCTGAAGATAATGTGTTTCCGCTAAGTTCAGGTGCAAGCTTGTTAAAGATCTGATTGTCCATTTCGTTGAATACTCTTCCCATGGACTTTACTTGTAAAAAGTAGTTAATAAAATTATGTTCTGGGACTGGATTTCAGATGTCCGTGAATATCTATCTCACCGTGTGCTATCCTTGTGGAAGAGATGGGTTTTTCATCATCAGCAAGGACATATTCTATCCTCACAACTTCAATCTCCTTCATCCTCTTCTCGCTCCTTAGTTTGTTGATCTTCAGGGCAACAGGGTGTGTCTCAGGGGAGACTACAATGTAGTCATAGTTTTCTGTGAGTGTATTCCCATAAGGGTCATTTAGTTCTATGATAGTATATTCCTGACCTTCTGATATCTCATTTATATATTGGAGGATCTTTTCTTTCCGGATACTGTATTCAGGGACATTGCGCGGGCGTTTGTTTGCCATATCATTGGAAGTAAGACCTATGTCAACTTCTCCGTCTCCGGCAAGTTTGAATGCTTTTTTTAATAGCTCTTTATGCCCGTCATGGAGGCATTCGAAGGTTCCGCCTACTACTACTCTGGCCATGGCTTCCTAATACGTGCTTCAAATGATAAGTCTTGTGTTATAAATAATACTTTCACCCTGCTCTCTTTAGGTATATATACTCACAGATCAATTAGGTAATCGAATTGTGCACCGGAAGAAAACATGTGCACCCATGGAGTTAATATAAATGTCAGAAGTGTTATTAGAAGAACTGGACCATGTTGGTCCGGCAACCGCGCAAAAATTGAAAGACGCAGGATTTACGACGATTGAGGCAATTGCCGTATCCTCTCCGGCAGAACTTGCAACTGCAGCTGAGATTGGTGAATCCACGGCTTCAAAGATCATTCTTGCAGCCCGCCAGTCGGCTGATATTGGGGGTTTTGAGACAGGTGATGTTGTGTTGGAGCGCAGGAAACTTGTGGGTAAATTATCTACGGGTTGTACTGAATTCAATGAGATGATGGGCGGAGGAATAGACACTCAGGCAATCACTGAATTCTATGGTGAATTCGGTTCCGGTAAAACACAGGTTGCACATCAGCTTGCTGTTAATGTACAGTTACCAAAGGAACAGGGCGGACTTAGTGGTTCTGTAGTTATCATTGACACCGAGAACACCTTTAGACCAGAAAGGATCAAACAGATGGTGGAAGGTCTGTCCGAAATATATGGTCAGGAATACGACCCAGAAGAATTCCTTAAACATATACATGTAGCACGCGCTTACAATTCTAATCATCAGATACTCCTTGTCGATTCAGCAATGGAACTTGCAAATGAATTGAAAGATACGGACATGCCCGTGAAGCTTTTTATTGTTGACTCCCTGACTGCTCACTTCAGGGCTGAGTACATAGGCAGGGGAACACTTGCTGACAGGCAGCAAAAACTCAATAAGCATCTTCATGGTCTGCAAAAATGTGGAGATCTTTATAATGCATGTGTTGTGGTCACAAATCAGGTCATGTCTAAACCCGATGCTTTCTTTGGTGATCCTACTAAACCGATTGGGGGTCATATTGTGGGACACACATCAACATTCAGGCTCTATATGCGTAAATCCAAAGGTGACAAGAGAATAGTCAAACTCGTAGATTCTCCGAATCTTCCTGACGGGGAAGCAATTATTTCTGTAACTACTCCGGGCCTTCGTGACCCATAATCTTGGAGAAATGGNNGCACTGAAAACACTTTTATCCCTGCCTTCTTATCTATTGCTTATGAAATTCAAGGCACTTGTAATTGACATAGATGGTACTATCACTCATATGGATCGCAAACTCAGTCTGGAGGCTGCTGCAAAACTGCGTTCACTTGATATTCCTGTTGTGATAGCAACCGGAAATGTCCTCTGCTATGCAAAGGCAGCAGCCAAACTGGTTGGTGTCTGCTGTAATATCATAGCGGAGAATGGTGGTGTCATAGTCGATGGATTTGACAAGGAGCCTATTATTTCTGATGTGATCCATGAGTGCGAGGAAGCATATGATTTTCTCTCAGGGACATTCGATCTGGAAAAGCTTGATTCAGTACACAGAAAGACAGAGATTGTACTGAGGAATAATTTTGATGTTGAAGAGGCCAGGCAACTACTGGGTTCACGTTTTCCGGGAGTTGAAATAATTGATACTCATTTTGCCATCCATATAAAGAGCAGGAAAATAAATAAGGGCACTGGCCTCCTGAAAATGGCAGAATTGATGGGGCTTAAAACTTCCGACTTTGTTGCCATCGGGGATTCAGTGAATGATCTTGAAATGCTTGAAGAAGCAGGATTTGCAATTGCGGTAGGCAACGCTGATGATTTCCTAAAAGATGTTGCTGATTATGTAAGCACAGCAACATATGGTGATGGCACTGCTGAGGCCATAGATTACCTTTTATCCAGAGATCTTATCTAAGCCAGTTCATAAAATAAAAATGATGGCAGAACTGCAAAGACAAGTGCATGCTTTGCAGCCTGTGAAATTACATGCTGATACTTTCAGTGGTAAGTCCGCGTGCTATATTCTTATCAACAACTATGTAGTCCTTTATTGCTCTTACAGATTCAAAAGGCAACAATATGTACTGCTCGTCAACCTTGTATCTTGATGTATCAAGACTCATGTCCGGTTTAACTATCAGGTCTATAATATCTCCTGTTCTGATATCCATTACAATATTGAACAGAATACCTATTTCTGTTCCATCTGTTGCCATTACCTGTTTGCTCGAAAGGTTTTTTGCAAAGACATTTGCCATTTCATTCGCCCCTTTGTATAAAAGTCACATCTAAATTTTTCATATATTTATCTGTATCCTATATAAGAACTTGCTTCTTCTTTCCTGATGCCGCCCTTGAACTGTGCCTGTATTTTCTCATAATATTCTATCAGATTCTCAGACAGTGTTGGTCTGACCTTGTTAAGAGCCTCTCTGAAATATTTCATACTGACCTTTTGCACTTCAAAGTTCTCTCGCAGTGCCAGCATGACCGCTTCCCTGCAAACTGCTTCAATATCAGCTCCGACGAAGCCTTCCGTGATGGTTGCAAGGTCATCAATTGTCACATCGTCATCCATGGGTATGTTCTTGGCATGTATCTTGAAGATCTCTTTCCTGCCTGCAAAGGTGGATTGCCCTACAAGTACCATCCTGTCAAATCGTCCTGATCTGAGGAGTGCCGGGTCTATAATGTCGGGGCGGTTGGTTGCGGCAATAACCACTATTTCTTTTAATGGCTCAAGACCGTCAAGCTCTGTGAGAAGCTGATTGACAATTCTTTCTGATACTTTAGAGTCCTCTGAGGCTGCACTTCTCATTGGTGCAATTGAATCGATCTCATCGAAGAATACAATACATGGAGCCACCTGTCTTGCTTTCTTGAATGTCTCTCGGATGGCTTTTTCGGATTCCCCTACCCATTTAGAGAGCATTTGCGGTCCTTTCACACTAATGAAATTTGCATTAGATTCATTTGCAACGGCCTGTGCAATAAGTGTCTTTCCGGTACCCGGTGGGCCAAATAGTAAAACTCCTTTAGGGGGTTTGATTCCCATGTTCACGAATTTATCCGGGCTGGTAAGTGGCCATTCAACTGCTTCCCTGATTTCCTGTTTAGCCTTGTCAAGTCCTCCTACATCTTCCCATTTCACGGATGGGATTTCAACAAGAACTTCCCTCATTGCCGAAGGTTCTATTTCCCTTAGCGCATTCTCAAAGTCGTCCTTGCATACCATAATGGTCTCAAGTATCTCGGGAGGTATGTCGTCGTCTTCAAGATTGATGTCTGGTAAGGCACGTCTCAGTGAACGCATTGCAGCTTCCTGTACAAGGGCCAGGAGATCCGCACCTACGAATGCCTGTGTGTGTTTTGCGATATAATCCAGGAAATCCTCATCGACATCATCAGCAAGCGGGACTCCTCTTGTATGGATCTGCATAATCTCCAGACGATCCTCTGTGTCAGGGACTCCTATCTCTATTTCCCTGTCAAATCTTCCGGGCCTGCGAAGTGCCGGGTCAATTGCATCCAGGCGGTTGGTGGCACCTATTACTACGACCTGTCCTCTTTCTTCAAGACCGTCCATCATTGTAAGCAACTGGGCGACAACCCTGCGCTCAACCTCACCTGTAACGTTCTCTCTCTTTGGTGCAATGGAGTCGATCTCATCTATGAATATTATGGATGGTGCATCGTCTTCTGCTTCTTCGAATATCTTGCGGATACGCTCTTCACTTTCTCCGTAATATTTGCCCATTATCTCCGGGCCGGCTATATAAAGGAAATTTGCCCTGGATTCATTGGCAACAGCTTTTGCAATTAATGTTTTTCCAGTTCCGGGAGGTCCGTAAAGAATGATTCCCTTGGGCGGTTCGATATTGAGCCTCTGGAAAAGTTCCGGGTGCTTTAACGGGAGTTCTATCATTTCCCTGACGCGCTGTATCTCTGTGCCAAGACCGCCAATATCTTCGTATGTGACTCCTCTGGTTGCACCATCGTAACCATGGACGGGTTTCTGGCGAAGTTCGATTTCTGTAAATTCTCCAACGATGAGGATATCATCTTCTTTAGGTTCTGTCTCAACGGCTACCAGGGGTATTGCCTGTCCTCCGCCCATCTGGCTTGACATGGGCTGTGTCATTGAACTGATGATGGGGATTATGTCTCCTTCTACAAGGGGACGTTTCATAATATTGCGCTTGATTATCTCACTGATATGGTCTCCATACTCCATGGTGACCCCTTCAGGAGGTGCCAGCACAACTTTTGTAGCAGTTACGACCTCTGCTTTCCTTACCGTTATCCTTTCTCCGATCCCGACACCTGCGTTCTGCCTGATAAAACCGTCTATTCTGGCGATTCCCTGTCCCCAGTCCTGCCTTTCAGCTCTCCATACTTTAGCTGCGGTTTTTCTCTTTCCTTCTATCTCAACAATGTCGCCAGGTGAGAGTTGGAGACTTAAGAGTGTAGTAGGGTCAAGACGAATAATTCCCCTTCCAAAATCATTTGGGTGTGCCTTCTCTACTTTTATCTGTACTTCATCCATTATTTTCATCCCTACAATTATTTTAAATCAATAGTGTGATTGTGATTTATATCTATCTATTTTATTCTAAAGAATAAATAAGATATGGTGTCCGGCTTTATTTCAAATATTCTTTTCTCTCCCGAACATTTAAATACCAGGTGTGTATAGTTATCGATGTAAGAATTAATACTATTCTGGGATTCTGTTAAATTGGATTTAATCTATGGCGTTTTTCAGTATGGTTTTAGTCTTAGCTTTGAATTAAAGGACGTGCATTATTTTGTTTAATAACAATGACAGAGAATCAACAGCCCCTGTAGAGGTTGGAGAGACATACGAAGTAACGATTGAAGACATCGCAAGGGAAGGAGATGGCATTGCCAGAGTAGAAGGATTTGTAATCTTTGTACCTCAGACCCAGGTAGGCGATACCGTAAACATCAAGATCACAAGAGTATTGCGTAAATTTGCTTTTGGAGAAAAGGAAGAGTAATTCTTCAGAGAATGGTTTTTACCATTCTTTTACATTCTTTTTTGTTTTTACTTTTATTTAGTTCTATTTTATTTTATTTATACTTCTGATAAAGGAAATGTATTTATTCCCCGATAGCGCATGCTTTTACTATGGGGTTAAAAGCATTATTTCTGAACTGTACGCTGAAACGTTCTCCTGAGATATCAAACACCAGAGCCCTGATCGATAAAGCTGTAAGGCTTTTTGAGGAACTGGGCGTTGAAAGTGAGATAATCAGGGTTGTCGACTACAATGTCAAATTTGGTGTTACTTCTGATGAGGGGGAAGGTGACGAATGGCCGTTGATACTGGAGAAGATCAAGGCATGCGATATCCTTGTCATAGGGTCTCCTATATGGTTCGGCGTGCGTTCTTCAGTGGCACAGATGGTTTTTGAGAGGCTTGACGGTACTTATGAAGAAAGTGATCCGGATACCGGCCAGTTCCCTCTCTACGGTAAAGTAGGTGGTGTCGTGATTACCGGTAATGAGGACGGAGCACATGATGTTGCTGCCAATACATTATTCAACCTGACACATCTTGGGTGTACCGTACCTCCCAATGTTGATAGCTATTGGGTTGGTGACGCTGGCCCGGGTCCAAGCTATATTGCAGCCGGTGGGGAGAAGCATCTATACACTAACAAGACAGTGCGATATATGGTGCATAACCTTGCTTTCTTTGCAAAATTATTAAAAGAAAATCCTATTTCTACAAATATAAATAAATTGTATGAGGATGCGCTCAAGGAAAGTGAGTAAGCCCTAAAGGAATCTGAACAAAAAGAATGAATTGATGATGGTCATTCCATCATCAATGTCATGAGGCTATTTCTTGCTTCTTTTATCTCATCAAGGGTCAGTTGTACCTTTGAATCTCCTACCTGGATATTCAATGTGTTTCCGCCAACTGTTCCTATTATTGTATGTGGGATATCCTTAAGCATCTCTGTAACGGCATCTGGTTCTGATGTAGCTACCAGTGCCCTTGCATAGGACTCGGAGAACAGGATGTCATCTGCCCTGAGGTCATTTCCTGCGTTGCTCAAATCAACATCTGCGCCATACTTCTCACACATTTCACAAATTGAAGCTGCGATTCCTCCAAGTGATACATCGTGTGATGCTGTGAGTTTTCCGCTTTTTGCAAGGTCAATGAGTGCATCGATTACCTTGGTGGCGTTCTCTGGTGGCTGTGGAGCTTTTCCGTCCTTTTCCTTTCCGATTATATTATAGTATTCAGAACCGCCGAGTTCGTCACCTGTTGTTCCTACAAGGATTATAGTGTCGCCCTCTTTTGTGAATACTCCGGCAGGTGCCATGCTTACGTCTTCAATGTGACCTACAAGACCAATGGATGGAGTTGGGGCGATTGCTGTCTTGAACTCACCACTCTCATTGTAGAGGGAGACATTTCCGCCAACTACTGGTATTGTAAGATCTCTTGCTGCATCCCCAAGTCCCAGGATAGCCTGCTTGAACTGCCAGTATATGTCCGGTCTTTCGGGGTTTCCGAAGTTCAGGCAATCCACAATAGCGATTCCACGTGCACCCTTAATAGCAAGGTTCATGGCATTCTCGATAACAGTTCCTTTCCCGCCGGCATAAGGGTCAAGTAAGGTATGTCTGGGGTTACAGCCACAAGAGAGCGCTATTCCTTCATTGCCTTCAATGCGCAGTATGCCTGCGTCATCTCCGGGTTTTGTAACAGTGCGTACCTGAACTTCATGATCGTATTGCCTGTATATCCATCTCTTTGATGCTACGTTATGTGAAGACATTACATCAAGTACGGTCTGTTTCAGGTCAGCCGGCATTTCCGGTTTAACTCCAATATCGCGTGGTGTCGGAGCTTTTGAAGGACGCTCGAAAGTTGGTGCTCCTTCTGTTAGTTCTTTGATGGGTATATCAGCGACTACCTCTCCCTTGAACTCTACGGTATAGTTCATAACTTCGGTAAGTTCGCCTATCATGCTGGCATTGAGGTCGTACTTCTTTGCGATATCCAGTACTGCATCTACATTTTCAGGTTCGACTTCAAGCAGCATACGTTCCTGTGATTCTGCAATAAGTATCTCGTAAGGTGTCATGCCGGTTTCGCGCAGGATGACATTATCGGATATGATTCTCATTCCCAGATTTCCTTTGGATGCCATTTCTGAACTTGCACCTGCAAGTCCTGCTGCACCAAGGTCTCTGCATGACTTCACATATCCTTTTCCAATAGCTTCCAGTGTTGCCTCGATTACCAGTTTCTCAGTGAATGGGTCTCCTATCTGGATGCTTGGTCTGTCTTCTGCTTCGGAATCCTCAGAAAGGTCTCTTGATGCAAAAGATGCACCTCCAAGTCCGTCCCTTCCTGTTGTGGAGCCCATAAGTACGAGCTTGTTGCCTGCTGTCTGTGCACAGGCGGTGACAACGTCTTTTTCACGTGCAAGGCCTACTGCGACTACATTCACCAGAGGGTTTCCGCTGTATGACTTGTCAAAGAATGCTTCGCCACGTACTACCGGCACACCGATACAGTTGCCGTATCCTGCAATTCCCTCTATGATGTGTTCAAAAAGGTAAAGGTTCTTCGGGTTGTCAAGCGGTCCGAAGTAGAGTGGGTCCATAAGTGCTATTGGCCTTGCTCCCATGGAGATAATATCACGGACAATACCTCCGACACCTGTGGCTGATCCATTATACGGGTCCACATATGAGGGGTGATTGTGACTTTCCATTCCAATTGCAAGTACCCATCCGTTTCCGAAACTGATGATGGCTGCATCGTCACCGGGGCCTATGATGACCTTGTCTCCGGTAGTTGTAAATGTCTTAAGCAGTGGTGCACTTGAGCGATATGAGCAGTGCTCGCTCCACAGGTTCAGGAAACAACCCTGCTCTACGAGATTTGGTTCCCTTCCCATCTTCTCTGTTATGATCTTTAAGTCATCTTCAGGTAACATTCATGTGCCTCTGGTCTAATATGGTGATTTATATAGTGAACTATCAGGGCTTTAAAGAACCCTTAATGTAATAAACATTTCTTTGAACAGGTTTTAAGGCTGATTTCAATAATGTGGCCTATGTAACGGATAATAACTTACTTGCATTGATTCTCAAATTCAAATTTGTCCCCGATAGATATTCCCAATTTATCAGATTTGCCGTGGGAGGTTTCTATTATATATTTTACTTTTGCCTTACAGGAACATGTGCCTATCCATGGCTGCATGCTGTCTGTCTTTATGACTCTCTTTTGCTCGTCAAGAAAAACAGCATCAATGGGGTAATTGACAAAAAGCATATGTAATGACACTTTCTGTGCTTTCTTCATAACAAATACAAGGGCATAGTTATCAGGTATCCTCCTGCTGAACATGAGCCCTTTTGCCTGCTTAAACAGGCTACAGGCAAAACCAAGGTCCGTTGCGACTTCTTTACCATTAGATATTAATATCATCGAAGTTTTACTCTATTCATCTATTTTAATTAAATGCATATGGAGTGTTTAAAATAGATAATAATGTCGGAGGAAATACCAGAAGATGAGTTCTGAAATGTGTTCAGTATGTGGATTACCAAAAGAGCTTTGCATATGCGAAGAAGTGGCAAAAGAGCAGCAAAGAATAACTGTCAAAGTGAACAGGCGAAGATACGGTAAGGAAGTAACAGTAGTAGATGGCCTTGATGCTCATGAAATTGATCTTCATGAACTTTCAACTTACCTCAAGTCTAAATTTGCATGTGGTGGGACAGTAAAAGGAAATTCGGTAGAATTGCAGGGTAATCACCTGAGCCGTATGAAAGCCGTTCTTATCGAAAAAGGATTTTCCCCTGATCAGATCAAAAACTAATTTTATTCTCTCTCTCTCTCATGTGTGGAATGTCCACACATTTTCTTGCAGGAAGTTTTCTGCTTGAGTCTAATCTGTCAGCATGCTTTGCTGAAGGATATTTATTTATTGGACATCTTCTCTTCTAATTATGGATATTATGAAGCGGATCTATATGGACCACAGTGCGACCACCCGTGTGGACTCTCTGGTGGTTGATGCCATGTTACCTTATTTTAGTGAGATGTTTGGAAACTCGTCAAGTTTGCATTCATTTGGCATGGAGGCTGCAGAAGCTCTCTCCATGGCGCGTAAACAGGTCGCAGAAGCAATAGGTGCTCTGCCTGAAGAAATTATATTCACCTCGGGAGGAACAGAATCGGATAATCTTGCAATAAGGGGCGTAATCCCACGTAACTCCGGAAAGAAACACGTTATTACATCAGTTGTCGAGCATCCTGCAGTGCTTAACACCTGTGCTTATCTTGAAAGTCTGGGCCATGATGTATCATATATACCGGTTGATTCCGAAGGTTTGGTGGACATTGAAAAGTTAGAGGGTTCGATCCGTGAAAATACGGTTCTCATAAGTGTAATGCATGCTAATAACGAAGTAGGCACCATCCAGCCCATAAGGGAAATTGCGCAAATTGCAAAGAATCACAAAATTTACTTCCATACTGATGCAGTGCAGAGTATTGGAAAGATACCTGTTAATGTGGATGACCTCGGGGTTGATATGCTTTCGATTTCCTCTCACAAGATACACGGGCCAAAAGGTGTCGGGGTGCTGTATGTTCGAAAGGGCACGATAATTGAGCCGATAGTCTTCGGCGGCAATCATGAAAATGGTATGCGCTCGGGAACTGAGAATATCCCTGGTATCGTGGGTATCGGTAAAGCAATGATCCTTGCACAGCAGCGTCTGGATATAGATTCAAAGCATATGCAGCAAATGCGTGATTCTTTAATAAGACGGGTATTTGAGTCAGTTTCGGATGTTCGCCTTAATGGGCATCCTACACAACGTCTTCCCAATAATGTAAATTTGAGTTTTAAATATGCCGAAGGTGAATCCATGCTTATGCTCCTGGATATGAAGGGTATTGCAGTGTCAACAGGTTCAGCCTGCTCGTCCAAATCCCTGAAAGCATCTCACGTACTCAGTTCTCTTAATATAGAGGACGATTACATACATGGTTCCCTGCGGATAAGTCTTGGAAGGGAAAACACTATGGAAGACATAGATTATGTGGTTGAGAGCCTGAAGGAAACAGTTTTGAAGCTCAGGGAAATGTCTGCGATTTCCGGTTAATATGGTGGGAGTTAATCATGTATTCAAAGAAAGTTATTGAGGAATTCAGCAATCCAAAAAATGTGGGTAGCATAGAGGATGCTGATGGTGTTGGCGAAATAGGAAGCACTGTCGATGGTGATATAATAAATATATCTATTAAGGTAAAGGACAATATAATCGAAGATGTCAAGTTCAAGACATTTGGTTGTGTTGTTGCCATTTCAACATCAAGTATGGTTACAAACCTGGCAAAGGGAAAGACTATCGATGAAGCTCTTGCATTAAACAATGAAGATGTTATCAATGCCCTTGAAGGTCTTCCTGAAGGAAAGGACAGGTGCTCTGGTTTTGCCCTTGATGCTCTCAAACTGGCAATTGAAGACTACAGGCAAAAGAACAAATGATACTTAAAAAAGGTGACTTCTTATGAAAACAACATGTGAGATCATGGTACAGCGGGTACTGCCTGCTATACGTGCAGAGCTTGCAAGATGTATGATCTGGGAGCATGGAAAAAACCAGCAGGAAGTTGCTGAGGTGCTGGAACTATCGCGGGCAGCCGTGTCTCAGTATGTCAATGACAAACGTGGTGCAGAGGTTGATTTCTCAGAGGAGGCCCAGCAGGAGATAAAAAGATTTGCTGCCAGCCTGCTTGAAGGAATGAAGTCAAAGGAACAGGTTGCTGGAATGTGCAATGTCTGCAAATTTGTCCAGCGTTCAGGCTGGCTCAACAAAAATGAACCGGACGCCGGTTATTGTGTCCTTTGCGGAGATGGCGAGGTTCATTGACGCCAAATCTTTGTATAAAATGTAAGGGTAAAGGTCTTTGTGGACGACCAAGGTGTCCTATCCTGGAGAAATTCAAGTCCATAGAGTCTGTAATTCCAAAATCCTCCGGGGAGACTTCTATTTTCGGTGCATCTCCTCCATCGGTCTTTGTTGGGAGGTATAATTATCCCGAGGTAAGAGCAGGTCCCATGATACCGCCTGAGCTTGGCGGGGATGAGGCAATGTTACTCGAAGACCCCAAGTCCTTGTTGAAGATGAATATACAGGATGTAATATCATCCCGTTCCCAGCTTGTAAGGGCTAACACCGGTATTAATGTGAAGAATGCACGTTCTCCTGATAATCAACTGATTGAAAGATCCCAGGAATTAGCACTGTCAAAAAATCCAGTGGACACTGAGGCATGGTTCAATAAGCCCATAAGTAACAAGCTCAAGTTCGATAATGTCCTGACTCCCATGGGACCTTCGGGTGATCTGAAAAAATTCGATATAACTGAAAATCCGAAAGTTCCAAAAAAAGTAGATTATCTTGTGTATGATGAAGATGCACTGGCAAAGGATGCAATATCTGAGTTATGGGATGGCAATATCCCTGCAGAACATATAACGCGCCTTCTTTCCATCGGGCTTCTGGGACAGGAACGAAAACTTGTCCCTACCCGCTGGTCCATAACTGCAGTCGATGATATGGTTGGAAAGGACCTCCTTGGAAGCATAAGGGATTACCAGCAGTTGAGTGAAGTTCAGGTTTTCAGCGGTGGTGTATTCGGCAACCACTTTGAGATAGTCCTTATTCCACGCATGTTCTCATTTGAGTTAATTGAGGTCTGGATGCCACGGACTGTATGGTCAGGAGAGAGCACATGGATAGGTGCGGATCATGAGGATTTCGGTGGGAAAAAGAAGTACTCCGATCTTGCAGGCGGTTACTATGCAGCTCGTCTGGGTGCCCTGGAATATCTCAATTCCATTCGCAGGCAGGCTACTATATTCATGGTTAGGGAGATAAGGCCTGAATACTGGGCTCCGCTTGGTGTGTGGGTTGTCAGGGAAGGTGTGAGGGAAGCATTCAACAACGAACCCCGGCGGTTTGAATCTGTGGAGCAGGCACTTTCAGATATTTCGGTCCGTTTAAATACTTCATCATCGAAATGGTTGCCAAAAGCAGTTTTATTGCCTGATGTCCGTTTCCAGAGGACGCTTGATTCTTTCTTCTAAATAGTCCTATATAGTTTATTTATCTCTATATAGTATATAGTGCGCACATTTATGTTTCATTTATCCTCTAGCCATACTAAATCTATATAGTGGAGAATATTACCGATGAGTTTTTTTGATCCTCTTGTATTGTTATTGGTTGCAGCAGGTCTGTATATGGCATGGAATATAGGTGCCAATGACCTTGCGAATGCCATGGGAACGTCAGTAGGCAGTGGGGCATTGTCTATCAAACAAGTAATTATCATCGCAGGAGTCTTTGAGTTTGCAGGTGCCGTACTCTTTGGAAAAAGAGTTACTTCCACCATTGCCAAGGGTATTGTCCCTGTTGACTCCATCAGTCTCGTGGATCCGCATCTTGTGGCCATCGGAATGCTTGCAGCCATCCTTGCAGCAGGTTTCTGGATCACACTTGCAACATTCTATAATCTCCCGGTGTCCACTACACATTCAATTGTAGGTGCTGTTCTTGGTTTTGGTTTAATGGCAGCATACTATGGTATCATCGGCTTTGAAGAGATTAAATGGGCCGTATTGGGTAAAATAGTTGGTAGCTGGCTGGTCTCGCCACTTCTTGGAGCGTTGCTTGCTTATGTTATATTTTCTCTCATCCGGTATTTCATACTTCAAAAAGCAGATGATCCTTATAACGTCGAGAAGAAATTCGTCCTTCTCCAGACAATGACCGCATGTTACATTGCCTTTGCACATGGTTCCAATGATGTTGCAAATGCTATCGGTCCTCTGTATGCAGGTTTGAATTCACTTGAGATGGCAGGCCTTGCCATTCCTCTCTGGGTAATGGCTCTTGGAGGTATTGGAATGGTCATAGGACTTGCTACCTGGGGATACCGTGTGATTGAAACTATCGGCACACGAATAACCGAACTGACTCCTACAAGAGGTTTTTCGGCAGAATTTGCCACGGCTTCCGTGGTGGTCCTGCATAGTTACAGTTCCCTGCCGATATCAACCACACACACGCTTGTGGGTTCTGTTATCGGTGTCGGCCTTGCTGGTGGTCTTGCGGCGGTTGATTTAAGTGTTATCGGAAAGATAGTTGTTTCCTGGATAGTTACTGTGCCCGCAGCGGCAATTACGGCTGCTATTATATTTGCAGGGCTAATGGGGGTTGGAATATGATAAAGAAAGAGTATATCCGTTCTGTATTGAACATATTTGCAAGTTCTCCTTTCAAACCACTGGTAATGCATGCCAACAAAGGAGGCGATTGCGTCAGGAAACTCAATGAGTCCCTGATAGCCTACTGTGATGGCAATATGGAGATCGTAGAGGAACTGAGCGCTCAGATCGATGTGATTGAACACGAAGCCGATGTCATAAAACAGACAATTCGTTCCGAGCTTTCTTCATCCATAATGCTTCCTGTACATGCTAATGACTTGCTCAATTTCCTGAAGCCACAGGACTCGATATCAGACGATGCTCAGGAAGTGGCATTCTGGCTAACGGTACATAAATTCGAGGCACCTGATGGGATTCGTGATGGATTCAAGGAACTCATGGCGAAGACCCTTGAAACAGTGGAAATGTATGAAGACCTTGTTTCCACCCTTGGGGAACTACTGGAAACGTCCTTCAGTAAAAGAGATGTTGAAGAAACCCTTCACCTTGTAGTAAAAGTAGAGGAAATGGAGCATCAGGTCGATGTAATTGAAAAAGAGCTGGTGAGGCAGATCTTCAGGAATGAAACTAATATCGGTGCGGTTGGTGTGTATCACCTTGCCCGCCTTGTAAGGGGCATTGGTGATATTGCAGACAAGTCCGAACATGCAGCAGACAGGTTAAGGACAATGGTCCTGAGAAGGTAATTACCTTCTCATTATTACTTGTGAAGACATCCGTCTTCGTTCATCTTTTTCAGTAATTCGACTATCGAATATGCTGCACGGGTGATACCCATACTTCTTTTATCTGTATCAGTTCCCGCTACATAAAGGCCGCTGATGGGCGTTCTTACATCTGCAAAATAGCCGTCTATGGTCACAGCAGCCTTTTCTGGAATCGTTATCTGGTTATGCTTCATTTCAATATGGTCCTCAATTTCCGGGATGGCCTTATAGATGGTATCATATGCTTTCTTTATCTGCATATCTTCATTCGCATCTCCATCGATTATGAATGAGAAACCTACAAGCTGTTTTCCTTTTGGTGCCAGTGAAGCATCATAGTTGCTTATTGGCATGGCCCAGTAAGGTGCATCCTTGAACCAGATTTCCGATCCAATGTAATTGAATTCGTCCATCAATGAATCAAGTCCTGTCCATATAGTCAGGCTCTTGCTATGTACAACGCCTTTTAGTTCCTGTATATAGGAGTTCGGAAGGCTTTCTATCATGGAAGGGAGATCAGTGATAAATCCTGTGTATATGATTTTCCTGGCAGTGTATACTTCATCAGCTTCAACACCAATCACCTTGCCTTTGTCTGTGAGTATCTTCTTTACTTCGCAGTCTGTTTTAATCTCCACTGTCTTTGGAAGTGAATACAAAACAGCATTGAGGAGAGCTTTCAATCCTTTTCTTGGATAGCCCTGTGAGTAGCTGACCTTATTAGTTGCAAGTCTTCCAAGGGATGTGAATGGGTTGGATACCTTACTTATCCTTGTATGCAATGATGCATGCAGGTTTGGTGGGAGTATTGTCCGGGGAACCGGTTCAACAGCCATCTTCTCATTTGACTTCATGATATTCTCAAGCTGTTCTTCCGGTACACTGTCGCGTACAAAACTGCTTCCTGCAAGAATTCTCTGGGCAGATGTCTGCTTCATATCCTTGCCTGAAAGGAAGTGGCATATGGTATCAACGAAATCATATGTATCTGCTGAAATGTTACCTGGCATGAATTCATGGACCGATTGCTTGGCCAGGTCAGTTCCGAATGTAGAAAGGGTGAGTGCTTTGGTTATAGCCTGCGTGAGTACTATCCTGTCCTTGCGCGGAAGGACATCGAATGTGACAAGCTCCTTGATATTAGAGGGAACTTTCATGAACTGGTTCTCAGTTCTTATGTAGTAGTTTCCATAATCTTCAAAGACCGGCGCGTAATCAAAATAATTATCCATAAGCCTTCTCAGAGGCCCCACTTCAAGGTGTGTGATGGCATGGGCGCCTGTATCTACCTGGAAACCATCAACCATGTAGCTGTTACAGTTGCCGCCTACGAATTTATCTTTTTCAAGTACCAGTACTTTATTTCCGTGTTTAGAAAGGGTGAGTGCGGACAAAAGCCCGCTTATACCTGCACCCACGACTATTACATCGTAATCTTCCATCATATCCTCTCATTACGAGTAAATGCGTGTGCTTATTCAAAGATCTCAGGCACTATACGCCTTGCAACTTCTTCGTATGCCTTGGACAGGTCTCCCTTGTCAAAGCGGAAAATATCCTTATCCATTGACTGGCCGGTACTCTTGTCCCAGAGGCGGCATGTGTCACATGAAATCTCATCAGCTACAACGATCTTGCCGTCAACCCTTCCGAACTCGAGTTTGAAATCAGGGAGAAGGAATCCTTTTTCATCGAGGTACTTCACGAGTATCTCATTGATCTTCAGGGCCATCTCACGGATCTGGCCGATCTCTTCGTAAGTGGCAATTCCCATGGCTACAGCGATATCTTCGTTCATCATGGGGTCACCATGTTCGTCACTCTTGTAATCCATCACAATTACTGGTGTTTTGAAAACAGTCCCTTCTTTAATAGGATACTTGCGTGTGATGGAACCTGCCGCAATGTTACGTGGAATTACTTCGATCAGTATTATCTCAACAGCACGGACAAGCATTTCGTTGTCAGAGACCATTCCCAGGTAATGTGTGGGAATGCCTTGTTCTTCAAGCATCTCAAAGATCTTTTTTGATATCTGGGCATTGAAATAGCCTTTATTCTTAGCTTCGCTCTTTTTTTTGCCATCAAATGCCGTAAGACTGTCCCTGAACTCTGATATCAGTTTTTCCGGGTCTTCGGTTTTGTAGATGGTCTTTGCTTTTCCTGAGTATAACTGTTCTTTCTTCATCTGCATCATCCTTTTGTCAATGGCATTGTTGATTACTTTATATATAGATGTTCTATAATTATTTATGTCTTAATTTATGTATCATTAATGTACTATTATCGTACTATTATTGCATACTAAATGTTATTATGATACTAATTGATTATTATAGGTGAACAAAATGGAACAGGAACTTATGCGTATTGGTGTATCTCTTCCCGAAAATCTTCTGACTAAATTTGACACGATCATCGAACAGAGAGGTTACTCTTCCCGTTCTGAAGGTATCAGGGATTCCATCAGGAATTATATTACCCATTATGAATGGATGAGTGATGTAAAAGGCAGGCGTGTAGGTACTATCACTTTGATATATGACCATACAAAGCGTGGCCTTTCAAGCGCTCTCACTGAAATACAGCATGATTACTCTCATATTATTAAGTCTTCCGTCCACATTCATCTTGACCATGACAACTGTCTGGAAGTCATCATTCTTGATGGTGAAGGCGAAGAGGTAAAAGAGGTTGCTGAGAGGACAATGGCACTTAAAGGTGTCAATTACGTCAAGCTCAATACAGCCCTTCCGGCAGAGAGATCATAAAATCATATCTCTTTTTTGAATGAGGACTCAATTGCCCTCAACATTTTTTCCCCGGGTTCTGTCAGATAATATATCTGGAAATTCTTGTCCCTTCTTGAATCAACAAGTTCTGCATCCTTGAGCAGTTTCAGGTGGTATGAAAGTGCAGAATGTTTATAGTCAGTAGTCTCCACCAGTACGCAGACACACAGTTCACTGATATGGAGTGCTTTTAGAATGCGTATCCTCACTGGGTCAGAAAGTACTTTAAAAAGAGATACCAGATTGTCAACGTTTTCCTTCATTGCAGAATGAACTTTAAGGGTCGTAGCATCCGGAAGAATATACGGTTCCTGCTTTTTTTCCGTTTCCTGCATTGTCATATGCTGGATTATTAAGTTTTAACTGATTAATAGGTTTTGCAATAGGCCCAATAAAGAAAAAGCAGGAAAAAGGCTAATTGAGCCCATTTTCAATAAATAGTGGTGCATACTTCTTGTCCGTATCCTGTATGTGCTCAACAAGCCAGTCCTTTAGGAAGTTCAGGATATCATAACTAACTCCTGCTTCTCAGTACCATATTCTTAGTACTCCGGCATCTGTTCCCACGCCCATGGCAACACTGTTATTTGCCAGTTTCACAGCTGCAATATTGGTACTAAGAGTCCCTTCAAGCAGAAGATGCCCCAGGACATGAATACCTGTCTCATTGTGTTCCAGTACTGCCAATTCCCTGAAATTCTGAGTTGGAACAAGCAATTCGAAATGAGTATCATTGTCAAAGTTTCCTGCAACAGCCATGTCCAGGTCTCTTGACCCAAACATATGGGAGCTATAACCTGAAAGACCTGACATTACTGTCAGTTCATCCTCATTAAGATGATAGAATTCCACGATTCCTCCAATATGTGGTGTAAGCACATCTGCTATCTCTATTTCTCCGTTTGGTCCAAAAGGTGCAATGGCTATTTGATGTCTCCATCTATATCCATTTCCTGTGGTGGGTCCTGATGCCATAATATTTCCATCGTCATCAAAAACCACAAGTCTTGCACCTTCCTTTGCATTGCTCAAAGTGACAATTATCTCACGTATCCCGTTGCCATCAAGGTCAGTCCAGATTGGAGCTATGCCTTCGATAACATCCCCTTCGGGAATATCGATGATTTTATCAATTGCAGGTGTTCCTGCAGTTTCGACAAGTGTAATGCTCGAAGCCTCTACACTGTCACCCAGCACTCCGTGTTTGTAATCTTCAGTTGGACCTGTCAGTAATAATATTCTTTCATCTTCATCCAACAGCAGGCGTGCGTCGGGAAGGGCATCGACTTCAAGACGTGCTGATTCCCTGTCATTCACCCTGAAGACCAGATCTCCTGATGTTTCTATGAACACCGTCCTTCCTGAGCTTGCAAGAACAACCGGGTGGCTTAGAAGCGATTCATTCCACAGCCCCGGTGCAAGCAAAAAAGCTTCATCGTTCTTGAGCATAAGTGTCGGAGGGCTGTCTGCATGGATTTTAGCAGGACTTATGTTCACCTTGTCAATCTCGCCATCGGATAATTCAAAGGCTTCCACTGTGCCATCATCAAGTACCGCAGCCCAGATGCTTCCGTTGTTTGAAGCTGCTGAAACAACCCATTCAGGTTTACCTGACAGTTCCACATCTGTGTAATCTGCATTCAGCAGATCCATATTACCCTGTACTACCCTGTTCCCGTCCGGCTGCAGGTATGTATATGCAAGTGTGAAAGGTGTTCTGTAATTGAAAGTACAGTAATCGCAATCCAGTATCTCTTCAGGTATTATGACATCTTCCTGAGCATCCCTTGTACCATTCATTACTATGGCAATGAGAACTATGACCACAAGCATTCCAAGAAGTATGAACGTTATGTTCCTGTTTCCAGCCATCATGTGTTTTTCACTTTTATTGTGATGTATTTTAGTCCCTCTGCACAGAGGAACGTAGTGAAAGCAACACCAATAGGCATGATCCACTCTCCAGCCGACAGTGGCAGCAACCCGAATGCTTCGTTCAGGTGAGGGATATACATGACTGACATGGTGGCAAAAAATGTAGCCAGCACACCTGCTATCATGAGCTTGTTAGTGAAAATCCCTATACTTAATACAGAACGTTCAAGTGACCTGAAAGCCAGCGGTATGAAAAGTATCATACTGACTACGGTTGCAAACGTGAGTGTTCTTGCCATGACGGTATCTCCGGCAGGGTCACTCCATGCAAACACAAGGAAAGATGCTATTCCCATAATGAATGCCAGGGTAATTACCAGAAACAAATTCCTCTTTTTCAGGAAACCATCACTCGGGTCACGGGGTGGCCTTTTCATAATTCCATCTGCGGCAGGGTCAAGTCCCAGTGAGATTGCAGGCATAATCTCATTGAACATATTGATGAAAAGTATTTGGAGTGCCAGCAGTGGTATGAGGTCAAAACCAAGCAGACTGATACCTGCCATGATGAGAATTATCAGGGTGAAGTTCCTTGATATAAGATATGTTATGAACTTCTCGATGTTGTTATAGATCGTTCTTCCGCCTTTGACAGCTTCCACAATGGTGGCAAAATTATCATCCTGAAGTATCATTACACTGGATTCTTTTGCAACATCAGTACCCTTTATTCCCATGGCAATACCAATATCTGCTTTTTTAAGTGCAGGTGCATCATTGACCCCATCGCCTGTCATGGCAACGATATGTCCTTTCTTCTGCAGGGCATCAACTATCCTGAGTTTCTGTTCCGGCATTGTCCTGGCATAAACATTGATGTTCTCAACTATAATTGAGAATTCTTCATCACTCAGCTCGTTGAGTTCATCTCCGGTTACTGCGCAATCGGCTGCTATGCGCTGAAGTTTTTCATCTTCATAGACTCCACATCCCTGTTTATCTGCAAAGAGTCCGATACTTCTGCCAATAGCCTTTGCAGTCTCCTGGTTATCTCCGGTTATCATGATAACCTGAATGCCGGCATTCCTGCACATTTCCACTGCAGTTTTTACTTCTTCACGTGGCGGGTCTATCATGGCAACAAGCCCGAGAAAAGTCATCTCCTTTTCAAAGTTTCCATCAAGACCATGCCCTGGCATTTCTTTACATGCGACTGCCAGCACACGATAGGCAGAACTTGCAAACTCAAGGTTCCTCTCCAGTATTGCTTCCCTGTCCTGCTGTGTGATTGTGTATAATTCCCCGTTCTTTTCAATATGGGTGCATTCGGGAAGAACGAATTCAGGCGCTCCTTTTGTGAATGAGATCGTTCCGCTCCCGGTGCTATGGATGGTTGTCATTATTTTCCTTTCAGAGGTGAAAACGATCTCTTCAACCATGGCATAGTCTTTTTCCAGTTCATCCTTCCATAGGTCTGCTTTTGCAGCGGCAACAGTGAGTGCTATTTCTGTAGGGTCCCCGACAACCTCCCATTTATCCTGTCTTTTTTCGATGGCAGAATTATTACATAGTGCAATAGCTTTCAGAAGTTTTACGGACGTCTCTTCTTCCGTCACATCAACCCTGTCACCTCTTTTCTGAAAATCTCCTTTTGGCACGTACCCTGCCCCTGTCAGCTCAAGCGCGTTCCCGCTGACAAATATTTTCTCCACGGTCATCTCATTCTTGGTTAGGGTGCCTGTTTTATCCGTACATATGACTGTTGTGGAACCGAGAGTTTCAACTGCCAGCATCTTTCGGATAATGGCATTGTGACCCGCCATTTTTTTCATACCATAGGCAAGGGTTATTGTAAGTGTAAGCGGCAACCCTTCAGGTACTGCTGCCACAGCAAGTGCAAGGGATATCAAAAGCATATCAGCAAATGGAGCTCCGATGGCAATACCAATTGCAAAAGTGATTGCAGAGGCAAGTATTGCGAGTATTGCAAGTGTCAGGGATAATTTTGTAATCTTCACCTGCAGGGGTGTATCCTCGCTTTTTGTCTGTATGAGGCTGGCGATCTTCCCTATCTGTGTCTGCATTCCGGTAGCTGTGACCAGTGCCTTGCATTTTCCGTGAACCAGCTGGGTGCCTGCAAAGATGCTCTCATTCCCTGTTTTTCCAACAGGTACGCTTTCCCCGGTCAGGGCAGATTCATCCAGTCTCAGGGCAACAGTATCAAAAAGGACAGCATCTGCAGGAACCTTATCTCCGGTTTCCAGAACCAGCACATCTCCGGGAACTATCTCAGTTGTGAGTATCTTCCGGAGTTTCTGGTCCCGGAAGACCGTTGTTTCTGGCTGTACTATACTTTTGAGGGCTTCCATTGCTTTTTCAGCCCTGTACTCCTGTATAAAACCAAGTACGATAACAACAGCAATTGTGAACATTATTACCCAGAAATCAATGGTCTCATTGATCATCAGGGAAATTACAGCCGCAGCCATGAGCACCCAGACTATCAGGTTCACGAATTGTCCGGCAAAGACCTTCAATGCCGTAGTTTTTTCCTTCTCCTCAAGTTCGTTCTTTCCGTATTTCTCTATCCTTTCAAGGGCTTCCTGATTGGGAAGTCCTTTTTCGGAGCTCTCAAGTTCTGTGAATATTTCTTCGATTCCCACGGGTACATTTCCCACTGTATTTACTCCCTGTCCACTTTGTCAATATAATTGAATTATCATTATTGGTATTATATCTTTTTTAAGCCGGTGGCAAAATCATTGGATATATAGTTCTCAGTGCTCATGCAGACCTGGGATGCAAAATCAATGGCTTTTCCTATTATTTCATCCCACATTTTTTCTGAAACACATCCCATATCTCTTATTTTCCTTGAATGCAACATGTAAGCAATGCCCGCATTGAAACTGTCACCTGCTCCAACGGTGCTAACTGTTTCTATAGCAGGTACACTGTAGTATTTTGAAAAAGAAGGTGTCTTCAGGTACACTCCATCGGAACTGGATGTGTAGATAAGGAATTTGCAGCCATTCATCTTGATAAAATCATATGCTTCATCTGAATTCATGCATCCATGTATCATCCTCATATCTTCATCCGAAGCTCTTACAATGTCTGAATATGCTATGTTCCCAGATATCATGGGCTTTATGTCCTCAGGAAGTGGAAGCCGTGATGACCGGAAATTCGGGTCGTAAAGAATAATGGAACCGGCATTCTTTGCAGAATGGAGCAGTTCTTCAAGTCTGGTTCTGGCTTCTTTTGTTACAGCCAGTATGGACCCAAACATTACAATATCCTCCGGGCCAAAACAAGGAATGTTTATATGAAGACGCTCTTGCGGAAAGTCCTCATAGAACTCATACGTTGCATCGTTCCTGTCGTTTAAAAAAGCAAGTGAAAGCGGTGAGCTTCCTTCATACAGGTGGAGATACTCTGTTGATACATTGCTCTCCCTGAGAAATTCGTATATTATATTTCCAACATTGTCACGGGCAAACTCACTGATGAATGAAACCGGAAAATCTGCGCGTCCAAGTGAGATGGAACTATTGAGCATAGCTCCTCCGGGGCAGGCGGAAATTGGTTTTCCTTTATTGAAAATGATATCATAGAATGTTTCACTTATTGCAAAGATGCGGGATATGATGACACCTGCCAGTTTTCAGGCTATTGTTTATCGGTTATATCTTCCAGAACTCCCTGGTAATAGATGATCCTTCTATTTTCATCTCTCATGATGGCAGTTCTGTCTTCTACAATCCTCTCATGGCCTTTTTTACTTATGATCCTGTACACCTGCCTGAAATCATTTGCACCTTCCAGCGCGTTCTCAGTAAGTTCAAGGTGTACGCGGTCAAAATCATCCGGGTGGATAAGGTCTTTGAATGTAACTTTACCAGATGTGAAATCATCTGCCTTATAACCGAAAGATTCTATTCCCCGGGATATGAATTCTACCGGTGCATCTGCCTTCGGGCTGCGAAGAAACGCTATCACTCTGGTATTGTTCACAAGTCCTTCGAGTGCTTTAATACGAAGTTCCATCTTTTTCTGCACATCAATTAATTCAGTATCGCACACAGCATCCAGAGTGCTGTCTTCTTTCAGGCTATCTTCCTTTCTGTCATTATTGCCAAACCCTGTCTTCTGAATGATAGTAACCCCTCCGGTTTCGGATGACAATATCCATTAATCATCTGGTTCAGTAAATAATCTCATTCAATAATTTAAGTAATTGTTGTCCTGTGCATTTCTACTCGGATACTGTTAATCCTCTCTCCTTGTATCTGATAGACATTTCCAGTAATATGGGACTGATTATTATGGATATGACAACCATCAGTACAATGGAGGAAAACACTTCATTGCTTATTATACCAAGTTCCTTGCCGATGGCAATGACCACAAGTTCCACTCCTGCGCGTGGCATCATTCCTATTCCGAATATCAGGCTATCCATGGAACTGAAACCCACCAGCTTTGTACCAATGAATCCCCCGATTAGCTTTCCCGAAAGGGCAAGTACGATAACAAGGATAGCAAACATGCCTGCGGTGTACAACACTTCGGTCTCTACTGAAAGTCCGATGAAAGCAAAGAAAAGTGGGGTGAAAAATCCATAGGCAATGCCGCTGACCTTTTTCTGTACAGCCTCTATCTTTGCAAGCGGCAGGTCCGAAAGAAGCACACCACCGAAAAAAGCACCAATCACAGCATGGAGTCCGAATTTTTCAGACAGGTATGCAGAGAACAGTGCAATGAGTATCACAAAGGAGAACAGTGATTCTTTTGTGTGCATTTTTTGTATATGCTCAAAGAGGCGTGGGAAAAGTTTCCATCCCATAAAACCCATAATTAGTATGAAGGCCAGTATCTGTCCCAGTATCCAAAATATATGGATGCCTGAAGGGAATTGATTGAGCGTTGCGAAGGATACTACAAGGGACAGCAGGAATATGCCTATGATGTCATCGAATATTGCTGATGTGAGCATCATCGAACCAGGTTTGCTCGACAGGTAATCAGTATCTATCAATGTTTTTACAACGACACTAATGCTTGTTGGGCTGAAAGCGACAGCCATGAAAAGGCTTTCTGTAAAACCAAAACCAAACATCTTCCCCAGCATGAACCCAAAGCCAAATGCTACAAGTATCTGTGACAGTGTGGGAATAAGCGCGCTTGTTGATGCAGCTTTCAGGTCTTTTAGGTGCACTTCTTTGTAGCCTGCGGTGAACAGCAGGAATATAGCACCAAGTTCTGCAAAGAACGCAAAGGTTTCAATGTCATCCGGCCTGAAAGCAAAGGCAAAGAGAAATCCGGCTCCAATCTCTCCGATTATACCAGGTAGTCCGGATCTTTCACAGACCTCACTGAGTATTCTTGCCAGAAACAGTATGACCAGTATCTGGAGGAGAGTTTCCATTGATCATTATCCCCGTAACTCGTATATCTTTTTGATCAGGTCTGATTTAGAAATAATGCCAACCAGTTTCTTGTCATCAACGACACACATGCGATTGATATGGTGTTTTATCATGAGATCTGCGGCTTCACAGAGACTGGCATCGTGGGATATGGTGACGGGATGGTGGACCATAAGGGTGGATGCCTCTTCACTCAATGCTTTTATGGCCATTAAATGAGTATGGTGAGTTCGATGACTTCTTTCAAAAAAGAGTAATTCAAGTATATTATCCTGATCAATAACACCAACCAGTTCATCATTGGAATTAAGAACAGGGAAACTGTGGTATGGTGTCCTTGTCATAAGTTCAATAATGTTTTCTATAGGCTCGGTGTCCTTTACAACAGTAGTTTCTTTCGACATTATCTGGCTGACCTTGATATCAGCGCAAATGTCAGACAACCTTGTCCTGTCTCTTGGGCTATCTTCTATGCTTTTTCCGTCTTCCGTTTTTTCCAGTTTTTCCTCTTCCTTTCCGGTCATATGTATAGGATACTTATTATGGAAAAAAATAATGTTATGGAGTGTTTAAAACTCCAGTTCTACAGGTTAAAATTAAGGAATATCTGTGTTTATTTTATGTAAAGTCCGCACTTGCATGCACCGCGCATTTCAATATCTCTCACTCTTGCAGCACATGGGCAGATAATCTTCTTATCCTGCTCCTTATCTCCTGTTCTCTTCTGACAGAAGCAGTACCATTCTCCAAACTCCTTCTTGTTGTTGCAAATACCTTTTACAGCAGTTGTGATTACATCCCAGTCAGTGTTGAGCTTGTATCCGGTAGTTTCCGCATTTTTCTTGGACTTTTCATAGAATTCGGCTTCTAGATCATTTTCGAATTTCATTGTAACACTCTCGTTATTTTCATATAAACATTCATTTTCATTCATTTAAGATTTTGCATTATCTCTTGCCATTTCGCCAAGCTTGTAGCCAATCTCACGGCAGGCTTCCTTATCTTCTTCATAAGGTCTGAATTTTACCTGCATACTTTCCATGGCAAGTTCGAATTTTCCGCTTTCCAGTTCTTTTTCCATTCCCTTGACCGCTCCGCCGCCCCAGCCGTAAGAGCCGAACAGGAAGTACTTCTTGCCTTTAGGGTGCAGTCCTTTCATGTAAGTGAGGAAACCGGATATTGTAAAGAACATGTTGTTGTTCATTGTGGGTGAGCCAATTGCAACGACTGATGAATCCATGAGTTCTTTCATGGTCAGACTCCAATCGTTCTTGCGCAGGTGTCTCAGGCGCACTTCCACACCTGATGCCCTTGCTCCTTCAACGATTTCCATTGCCATTTTTTCGGTGCTTCCCCACATGGTATCATAGATGACAAGCAGTTTGGCTAAAGAATCTCCTCTTGCCCACTTTCCATATTCTTCAATTACTCTTGCTACGTCCCTTCTCCAGATGACTCCATGTGCCGGAGCTATCATTTCAGGATTGACTTCCAGCTCTTTCAGTTTTTCAACATATTTGAGTACCTGTGATCCAAACGGCAGCAGGATATTGGCATAGTATATGCCTGCATCTTCCATTACATCATCAACCTCATCGTCAAAACGTTTTGAGGTTGCAATGTGTTGTCCGAAAGCATCATTTGAAAATAGTATCCTGTCTTCTTTCACATAGGTCTGCATGCTGTCAGGCCAGTGTAGCATGGTGGCCTCTATGAACATTAAAGTCCTTTTTCCAAGGCTGAGTTCATCTCCTGTCCCAACAACCCGAAGGTCCCATTTGTCAAACCCTTCCTCTTTGTAGTACTCGGAAAGTCCTGTTTGTCCTTTGGATGATGCAAACAACTTTGCGTTGGGGGCAATTTCCATGATCGTTGATATGGAACTGGAATGGTCCATTTCTACATGGTTGGAAATAACATAGTCTATTTTTGCGGGATCGACTATCTGGCTTATACGTTTAAGCATCTCTCCCGCAAATGGAGCTTTTACAGTATCTATGAGGGCTATCTTCTCATCGACCACAAGGTACGCGTTATAACTTCCGCCTTTTGGAGTTTCGTATCCGTGGAAGTCGCGCAGGTTCCAGTCAACCACGCCGACCCAGTATATTCCTTTAGCCAGCTCAAGCGGTTTGTAATCATCCATAAAAATATCTCTCCTGTCCTTATGTCTGCATCCTGAACTCAGTTGCAGCGTCAAGCAGCTCATCAATTATCTGGTAGTGTCCCCTCTCAGCAGCAGCTATCTTTTCAAAGAACACACGCTGCTCTTCGTTATCTGCTCTATCTGCAAGCTCAATATAGAAATACTCGCTTTTACGTTCGAATCTAAGGGCTGCAAGAAGTATGCCTATCTCTTCAAGTTTCTCATCAGAGAACTCTTCTGTGAAAGATGCCTTGAATTTAGGAAAACTGAACTCTACCTCGGGGATATGCTTGCTTTCCCTGTATTGCTTCAGGTATTCAGCATGTTTTTTTTCCTCGCCTGCAAGGAAAATGTATAATTTGCTGGCTGTCTCATTTTTCATCAGAGATGCCTTTTCACCATAATACTCCATTCCCTCTTCTTCAAGTTCTATTGCCAGACCAATTGCCTGGTCCATTGATTTTAGTTTATCAAGCTCTTCTGCGATATCATGTAGTATATCTTTCATTTCAAAATCTCCTCCAGAGCAACAAAATGATTAAACTTAAGTACCAACGTCCGTTCTCCGAACGAAAGTAAAACCCACTGTATCAAATATTATCTGGGTCTGACTTAATATATCTTTCGAGCTTCCATTCCTCAGGACCAGGGCAGGAGACCACCGTATTCATGCGGTGGAGGAATGCGTCAAATCCCAACGAAAATGCCATATAATGATGGATCATATGTTCAATATATGCTTCTGACTATCAAGGTAAAATTATATCCTAATAATCAACAACATAAGGCATTATTAGAGACCATGGAACGTTTCAACGAAGCATGCGATTATATCTCAAAAATAGTATGGAGCAATCGTGTATTCGGTAAAATCGCCATCCATAGAATTGCTTATTATGATGTTAGGAAAAAATTTGACCTTTCTTCTCAAATGGTAGTTAGAGCAATAGGTAAAGTAGCAGAATCTTACAAAGCTGATAGATCATGTTGTCACGAATTCGATA
>DAZF01000062.1 GCA_002507205.1 Methanolobus sp. UBA32
ATATTAAACATCTGGAAGCCATAGTTAATTTATAGAACTCTTTTGCAAATTGGGATTAGAAGTGATACAAATAAATGAAAATAATAGTGACATTCCGGACATGATCAGGATGATACACGACTCAACATATAGGATCGTATTGGCAATAACCGGCGGTGGCACAGAATCGATCGGAGAATTGTTACGGCATGGCAGAGGGTCAGACACAATGATAGAAGCAATCGTTCCCTATAGCAAAGAGTCTCTTGATAGTTTTATCGGAAAAGAACCATCAAGATATGCTTCAATAGACACTGCAAGAGATATGGCAATGTCAGCTTACAGACATGCTTTGTATCTAAACTCAATGACAGAAAAAAATGACCATGAGAATCTGATAGGCATTGGTGTTACATGCAAACTTGCAAGAATCACAAATGAGCGTCAAGGCAGACAACATGAGATCCACTTTGCTTCACAATCGTATTTTAAAACAACTTCATCAAGTCTTTTTTTAAAAGAAAATACCAGCCGGGAAGAACAGGAAGAAATTGCAACAGAATTTATCATTGAAAATATAGCATCTTTATGCAATCCTGATGAAAAACTGCAATACTCCGTGCTTAAAAAAAAAATGGTAAAGGAACTTATTAAAGATGAGGCGGAGGCAGAGTTGCCCCTGGCTGAATTATTACTTAAAACCCTTGAGAACATCAATTCAGAAAAGGACGTTCAACCCTTGAAGATCGACCTTGGAATAAATGATAGCAAACCCAGAATCATATTTTCAGGCTCCTTTAATCCATGCCATGCCAAGCATATTGAGATGGCAAAAATTGCTGCTGGTAAATACAACGAACCTGTTAACTTCGAAATCTCACTGGCAAATGTTGACAAGCCACCAATTGATTATATCTCACTTAAAGAAAGAATTAACTCACTATTAAAATACAGGGAAGAAAAATATATGGGAAATATTTTTCTCACAAATTCACCCTTATTTGCAGAGAAAGCGATCCTTTTCCCCAATTCCATATTCCTCATAGGTACAGATACCCTGAACAGGCTTTTCAATGAGAAATATTACAGGAACGGGGAAGATAAACAAAGCCTTTTGAAGCATTTTCAGAAATATAACATTAGATTCATGGTATTTAGAAGAAATAATGCAGACATTGATATGGATATGGAAATTCCTGACATCTGTGACCTGGTACCACTTGACAGGTATGCTGATGACGGCACATCTTCAACAATGATAAGGAAAAAAAGAAGAGAAAAATGTTCTGACCATGTTATTTGATCTTACATGCATTGTAAATACGTGGATGACCGCGATATTCATTGTTCTGAAGAATATCGGCATTAACAGCATTTGCAAGCTTGTGAACTATTTTTTGTGCTTTTACAACACACCCGACATCCATATTATCCCATTTACCGGATGAGATATTATCAAGTACTTCCTTCAAATAGGATAATTCATCCTGATTAACACATGTATCAAAACTGACACATCTGTCAGCTTCTTTTGTCATTCCCCTGATACTGCGAAACATACTGTCCAGGCAGGAACTTGTCAGTTCATGAGCAAACTTATGTTCTGAGGGAATAACATTTTCCTTATGGTAATGTACTTCCGCCAGGAACAAAAACCTGTCACACTCGTAGAACCAGTCTCTTAAGTTATATAACAAATTCATTCCACTCTTTGTTTTTATAGATTCTAAAGCTATAAAAAACTATTTCCCGAATAATGCATGATGTCGCAGCTTATTGATTATCACTTATGAACGAGTTACTTTCCAGATATCGCTTATACCATACAAACCAGGGAGTATCAAGCAATCCAATTAGATTCTTAGCCACGATCTGTCCGATTATAAGAGGAACAAGTGGAGCAACTCCATAAAAAGCAAGTACGACAAATATCAGGCTGTCAAGTGTCAGGCTCAGTATATCGCTTGAGGCACTCCTTAAGAATACCTGTTTGGGATAGTGTGACTTCATCCATGCAAACACGTAGGCATCGAGGTTCTGGAATACGAGGAAAGAAACCCATGATGCAAGGACGATCCGTATTCCCTGTGTAAATATACTCTGCCAGGCAGCCTCATACTCAAAGAAAGGAGCAGGAGTAAGACTATTGGTCATGACAATGAATGTTACCAGCAAAACCTGCGTTACAAAGGCAATGACAATGGCAATGTGGGCTTTTTTCTCACCATAAACCTCATTGATCATGTCAATTGCCTGTGAAAGAAAAGGATACAGAAATACTGCAGCAGGAGCAAAGAAAGTATAGAATCCAAGGTCAAATTCTATTAACCGGGTTGCTACTATCTGAGAAGCAGCAAGGTAAATAGTATAAAAGGCCACTAATGCAGTAAATCCATATTCTTTGTATCTGTTGATAATAAATGCAGACACATAAGTAACGATTGTGAGACTGAAGACCCAATACACCCATACAACAGGAAATACCATTAATATCAACCCGATTAGTAAACTACCAATAATAAGTGCCGGTTATGGCAATATTTTGGCTAGTAACATTGAATATTATATAAATTTTTCTAAAAATCAAGAATCAGCAACCTGTTACATAATCAAAGATCATTATTGTTTACCGGGAAATAGGATTTCATTAATTTTTCAGTCCTGTAATTTATCATGCTGATCCTTTCCCTGGCCATCAGACTGAACAAACGTTCTATTCCAGGCGGATAAACTCCCTTGGGATTCATAGGAACAAGTGGTTCACCATCAACCATTTCAACATAGAACAGGTCTGATCCGAAATTCCTGATGAAACTGATATCATAAGCAATAATAATGTCAATGATATCTTTTTTTGAGATTGGGGGGCTATAATGCTCAAGTTCAATATCCTCCAGTTCAGTCAACTCATTATCCATGAAACTTTAATTGACCATATACCATAAAAAACAAATGCGTATATACCTGAAAAAGAATATGTTCTGTTGTATATTTCAAATTTGAAATATCAAACAAAACAGAGAAAATACATTTCATATTTAGTAATCAGATACTACGTAAGAGAGGTTCACACACCAATTAACTCAAAAATAAAAGGAATAAAGGTATGAACACAAGAATAAGATTGTTATTAAATAACTAATGCAAGTATGATAAATCATAATTTGTATGAAATTGCAGTGAAACCAGAGACATAAAATCCCGTTGAAAGAATCATCTCACTTTTTTATTCCGACCCTGATCTATAGCCATCTTGAAAATTTCTGCTTCCTGCGAGCCCAGCATAAGATGCTTACCATTCCGGAATTCAAGCATCACACCCCTGTTGCCGCTTATATTGTAAGCTTTGCCTTTAGAACCATACCTTATGCCCCACCCCCCATAATCAAGAATGGGCCTGTAGGTTATGGCACTATACGCACTAATATTTTCAAATGGGAAATGTCGGTACGACAAATGAAAAGGGAAGAACTTTACGTAGATTCCATCAGTCTTTACCTCAACTATCAGACGTATAGACATCATGAACAAGGGAAAGAGAAAACCGAAAATAACCCAGATAGCGATCATACCATGATCAGATACAGGATTATTACCATATGGACGCCCATACACTAATTGCTCTATGGCACCATACCATGCCATTGCAGCAGGCAAAATGACAAGTAGCCTAATCCAGAACTGATCGAACTTCTGGACCTCACGATAGATAACAGGATTATCATTAGTCATTAATATAAATAGAAATTGAAAATATATAACCATTGTTTAAAGCTACGATGTGATATGCAATGTTCTCAATAATTTACACAACAACAAAAGATGAAGATGAAGCTAAAAAAATAGCCCACAAAATAGTTGAGCAAAGGCTTGCTGCCTGTGTTAACATGCACCCGGTTGATTCAATCTACATGTGGGAAGGGGAAGTAGAAGAGGACAGGGAAATTGCACTTTCCATTAAAACAACAACTTGCAGAGTAGAAGCCATCACAGAATGTATAAAAAGAATGCACAGTTATGACCTCCCAGCAATCATATCATGGGAAATTGATGGTGAGAAGGAATATCTTAAATGGATAACAGATTCTACGAATGTCTAGAATGAGCCTGATAAAATAATAGCAGGAGAATATCCTGCTAACAAAACAATATCAATTCTGCCTGATGATAGTTCGAACAGGGAAAGGAATCTCAATACCTTCTTTCTCGAACTCAGCATTGATCTTTGTGTTTACCTGATCTATGACAGTAAATTTTTCACCAGGATGTGTTACCCACATTATTATCGCAAAATCAAGACTGAAATCACCATGATTATCGAATCTTACATAGGGAGCCGGATCATCAAGGACAAAATCCGTACATTTTGCAATAGCTGTAAGGATATCTTTTACCTTCTGCACATCAGAACCATAGGCAACACCAATAGTTACCTTCACCATCATGGTTTCCTCAGGAGAAGTATAATTGGTCACTTTACTATTCGCTATTATGCTGTTGGGTATAACGATCATGTTGTTATACAGATTCTTTATCCTTGTACTGCGAATGCCGACTTCCTCAACAATACCGATCTCACCATCATCGATCTCTATCCTATCTCCTTTTTTAAAGGGCTGGTCGAAGTAAATTGAAATACCTCCAAAGAACTGGGATATCGTATCCTGTGTTGCAAAGGCTATAGCGAGACCTACAATTCCTGCCGAAGCAAAGAGAGGCAATATATCTGCATCCCAAACACCTTTTAGTATTGCAAGGATACCAAAGAAGACAATAAGAACATCAATTATGTTCTTGAAAAGAGGCAATAACTCATCATCCATTTTGCTGTCAGTTCTCTTGACAGTACTTGAAAACACATGCTTGAAAAGAATACTGTCAATCCTGAGAAGCGATAGTATCCAGAATATCCCTAAAGCAGTAAGAAGCAGGCCTACGATAAGTTCTATTGCAGTATTTCCAGGAAAAACTATTTCTGCAGCAACGAATGCACCGATAAAAACTACCGTATAGAATATTGGCTTTTTGAGTGCCTCCACAATAAGATCATCACACTGGTACTTTGTCTTTGTAGCATAATGAAGGAATATCTTCTCAAATAAAAAGTCTGCAATAAAAGCAAGCACAACAGAAGCTACTAAAACTATTGAAGCAGCAGCTACATCTGACCCGAACAGCCCCGATTGAGAACTTACTAACTCATTAATATAAAGAGGAATGGTTTCATTCAAGAACATGCTGTTTGGTTTGAACAATTAATATATAAGCCTTTTTAAATGAACATAACTAGCAAGAAGAATAATATAGAATTCCACTATTATTGCGACCAATGAGAAAAAGGACTTCTGAAGAATCTAATAAATGGATAGAACAGGGCTTGAAAGAAAAAGACCCTGAAAAGAAAATGCATTATTTTGGTCTTGCACTGGAGTTAGACCCTAACAATCCCACTGCTCTGAATAACAAAGGTATGCTCCTTCACAAAAAAGAGAAGTTCCACGAAGCAATTGAATGCTACGACAGGATACTGGACCAATACAATATGTCAGGATTCCTACCTGCATTGTATAACAAGGGGCTCGCCCTTAAAAAACTTGGCAGGAACGAGGCTGCGCTGAACTTCATGAACAAGGCATTAAAACAACAGCCAGATAACGACAAGATCAAAGACCATATTGAAAGTTTGAATCAAGCCATAGAAGAGATGGGAGGAAAAAGAGCCTCACCATTCATACCTACAAAAAAAATGGCTGTGAACCAGACATATACACGATGGGAACCACCTGCAGTAAGTACACTCCTGTCACAGGCATTGAATTGCAGCAAAGGAGACATAAAATACCACAAAGGTTGTGGAGAAGACCTCATAAAAGAAAAAACGATACAGGATAATCTCAACCTGAAAGTATATGCCTGTAATTCATGCAAGTTCCAGAAAAACGGCATTTGCCATCACATGGATACAAAAGCAATGAAAGTATCCCAGAGTGCAATATGCAGGAATTTCAAACCAAGGAACAGAAAATAATTGAAACAGGATATCAGAGTATCCCGAGTTCTGTCAAACGTTCAGGCAGGTATTTATCTGTCACAAAGTCCAGACCTTTTCCTGCAAAGGCTTGCTGTTCAGCCTTTTTGTTGATCTCAAGTTGTAAGCTTATCTGCTCTTTCCAGTAATCACTTTCAAACCTTGGGTCTGTAAGTTCACTTCTCAGGGCAGCCACGTCTTTATCAGTCAATTTATCCGTGGAAAGCTCATATTCCACAATATCAGAAGGCTGAACACCAATGAACTGGGCACCAGGGGTCGCCATGTACTCCGAAAGGTGAGCACTTTTGATAGCACCGTATGCCACAGAAGCGAAAATACGATATGACCAGGGGTCACCGTCAGTGAAAACAACAACTGGCAGGTTCATTTCTTCGTTCATCCTCTTGATGATACGACGTGTTGAACGTGCAGGCTGACCTTTGAGATGAACAAGTATGGCATCATTCCTTTCATCAAAACCATTCTCAATAAGCCTGGCATACATACCACCAGTCTCAATGGCAATAATGAATTTTGCATCAGTATCCAGGAATTCAATGTTCTCCACATTGAACGGGATCTGATAACCGCTCTCACCAATGTCCTCCTGACAATGAATCACACGGTCCCCACGCTTCGTTTCCTCACGCAGGCGAATCGGACCGAACATAGTGGCACCATCCTCCTCTGGACGCATATGGAAGTATTCCCTCTGGAGACCGGATATGATCTCAAGATCCTCTATAAGCCTGTCACTTTCAGGCTGTTCACGGAATTTGGCTATATCCCAGTTCTCCGAGATATAATACAACTCCCTTAAGGTTGAGCCTCTGTTTTGTCCCAGATGGTTATTTACAAGAAAATCAATTACATGAGATGTCTTCAATAACTGGAAAGCACCTTTTACAGTCTTTGCACTTCTTTCTGTTTCCCGGTCACCGTATACCCAGACATCACTATCCTCGCTGTATTCGATATTAGCCTTTGTACGACTGGGAAGAGATACGTTAGGGACGACCTCATCAATGAACTGGTCGTAAAATTCCCCTGCAAGACCCAATAAACGGTTGCTTGCTATCTCATCATGCTCTTTTCTCTGCGGAGATATTTCTTTTGCCATTCATTCACCCCTTTATAGCTTTAGCACCAGTAACAAGCTCTTCATCAAGACCTTCAACTATAAGGGACGGAAGTCTTGCTATACCTGCATCATCAAGAGTTGCTACAGAATATTTTACAACCTTAGAAGAATCTGGAGAAACACTGAGACCCCATATATAGTCAAAATCACTACCCATACTTATTACCTTGGGCTCAGGCACAGCATTTTCTATTTCAAATGGAACCATGTCATGGACCTTGAAATCCTGTTTCTTGCTGGAAAAATTCTTGACTCGTATAGACACATTGACTCCACCGTTGCCATCAGATTCAACGATCCGGTTCACAAGAAGATTACCCATAACCTTTGCAACTACCGGATTTATGTCAGGAACCTCTCGATCAAGGGTTTCAGCCAGTTTCTTTGCCAGTTTTGGAAGCACTTTTGTGATTATTATTTCCTTCTCACGTCTTTTCTTGAGACTGTCGCGTTTGTTAAGATACCTGTTCAGTTTCCTTGCAACTTCTTTTACAGCAAGCTCGATCTCATCCTTTATTTCAGGAATATCAGCAACCGCATCTTTAGATTCAGATGTGAAGGGAACATTTGTTGAAGCAACGTGTACCAGAATAACTACCGGCCCGGATGGCAAGGCACCACCTGGCTGGTTCAATCCGTACTGCTTCCATTTAATAGACTCGATAGCATGCGTAATTACACAACCGCCCTGCTGGTACAGAAGAGGAACCCTGTTCGCAAAGCGCAGGATATCCACACGATCATCTTTTTGCAATTCACCGCCAAATGCAATACCCACTTCCACAATGAATGGGTTGCCGGAGAATACCGAAGCACTCCTTGTTGTCGTGGCTATGAAATCGACACTGAATTCTTTTTCCAGTCCTTTATAGATAAGCTCTTCACCTATAGGAGACAGACAATCTGTCGGAGGAGCCATTATTTTAACTTTAGAGAACGCATCAAGCAACTTCCTCGACTGTTCCCTGGTCATCTCATGAGGATCCATATCAGGATCAAGGCCAGATGCTTTGCATATCTCTTCAGATGCCAGATGCCCTATCTTAGAGAAAGAGTATCTCAAAAAAGGAGAGAGTTTTTGCCTCTCTGTGTATCTTAACATCTTCATGAGAGTACCAAGTTCTATCCCATGAGGATGCGGTAATATTTCCTTTGCAGGAACAGGAAGTTTATCCGTTGCCCTCTCAAAGACCACTTCATTTCCGTCAGGCTCTATCAGAGTAAGCCGGGCATGGGGATTTACAATTGCAGTTGCCTTAAGATATTCATAAATGGACTGCCTTCTTCCTTTTACATAGGAAGCCTCCATTTCCATTTCAATACGTGTACCATGCGGACGATCCCAGTCCACAATGTTATCAAGAAGGATCTCCGGCTCATTGGTACTTGTATTTATCATAAGCTCATAATAGTGAGCAGGTTTTCCATGACCTATCTTTGATGTTATCTTGGTATGATGACCCGAAGTCAACTGAGCATAAAGCACAGAAGCTGATATTCCGATACCCTGCTGCCCACGACTTTGTTTGATTGCATGGAACCTGGAACCATACAATAGCTTTGCAAATACCTTGGGTATCTGTTCTTTAACGATTCCCGGACCGTTGTCCTCAACGATAATAACTACATTATCTTTCCCGGCCCTTTCTATATGCAGGAATATATCCGGGAGTATCTCTGATTCTTCACACGCATCAAGCGAGTTGTCTACTGCTTCCTTGACAGTTGTTATCAAACTTCGTGGAGCAGAATCAAAACCCAGTATCTGCCTGTTCTTTTCAAAGAACTCTGCAACACTTATCGATTTTTGGTTTTTGGCAAGTTCTTCTGCAATTGGATTATCCATAAGAATATCTTCCTCGTCCGTTGTTGGCCACTATCCCTTGTGACCAGAAAATAATAACTCAGAATATATAAAAATCTTTTTTACGAATCACTTCAATTCTGCACCCACGATAGTTTGTGTAGCAGTGACAGATCCAGTCTCACGGATAAGGTCTACAATACTATTGAGACTTCCCAGATCATCCACCTCAATCACTACAACAAAATCATATTCACCAAATACATGATAGATATCCTTTATTCCCTCGATCTTGTGAAGTTCATTGAAAGCTGTTCTTTCGCTGCCAGGCAGCACATTAACCATAGTTACGCCGATTACCATTGTATCACTATCACTGAAGTGGGATGCAAGGTATTTAGCAGTTTTCAATGAAATTTACCAGAGCAATTAAAAGTAATATCGAGTACAGTAGAAATCATAACCATGCATGTGAACAAATCATCTCATCATCATTATGATGATTAGCATAATCTATATATACAATCATAAGCATACTATCAGTAGATGAGCGGGTTATCCTCTTTTTGACAATAACCCCCACTCCCCAACCCGCTCATACTCCACTCCACATTATCCATTCGTTTTTACAAAATTTGAACTCACAAGGCACCATATGCTTCTGGCTGAGCGTTGATATTTCAATAATTAAAGGCTGTTACAAAAATTATTACCAGGAATACTTTGTCATATACTTCTTTATAAAAGTATCAAGGTACTTATTTCCATTAACCTGAACAAATCATACATAATAAGACAACTGTTCAAACATATACAGATGATGAGAATATAAGCAAGCCATATCACAGGACTGTTAAATTAAAATGTACCGAAAATCACATACATGTAGATTTGTACCACATTGTATTCAATAAACAATAAATATTAAAATATATATTGTTTTTAGCAGGCATTGTTTAGTAGATAATATTACACATACATTATACCACATAAATAATAACTACCCCATCATCTGCCCATACCTAAAAATCAAAAAGAGTCTTTTGTGGCTTTTTTAAAGGTTCCTTTTTAGGGAAAGAAGATTCCCCCGAAACAGGCCCCTCCTTATTTGAAACTGGTAATTTATCCAGGCTCAGTTGAGACGGATCTTTTTTAGGAACCGTTCTTTCTACAAAAAAGACAGGCTCGTCTGAAGGAATAACATTTTTGCGTAACTCCTGGGCCTCATCATAAAGGGATTGAATCTTTTTTGTGACCTTCTTAGCACCCAGAAGGTGGAGCAGTTCATCCATCTCAAGTCCAAGTATTGCAACAACCTCTGCGGAATAAGCATCGGTTTCCAAAAGCTTTGTATAGAGCCCTGCAATCTCAAGCCGTGAATAGCGCATTGACTCATGACAATGAGTTCCAACTTTCACAGCTATATTGTTCCTCATATCCTTTTTTGAACGCATCTGACCCATCTTACGCCAGAGTGAAGGAGACTGATACTTTACAAAACCACCACGACTGCGGGATTTTGAAACAACAGTACCCCCGGTCATAAGCATACCTGCATAACGCCACATGCGATAGTTCTGCCGCCTGCGCACACGCCCCAGAAAACGATCAGACCGTGAAAGATAGGAATAGGCATGGACAATATCAGGAGTTAGTGCTTCCTCACCTTTACCCGTGTATTGGTATGGAAGATTCTCATCCACCCAGTGAATAAGATCTTCAGGAGTCTCATCAAGATTGTAAGTAGCCTCAAGAGCAGAAGAAATATCCTTTCCCTTAAAGATTCTCCCCACTACTTTGAATATGGACTCTTTAGTATCCCGCTCAGATGTGGAAATATCTTCGACATCGATCTCGGTGCGACCCATGGCAACTGCCTGCAGATCATTTACAGCACTTCTGAAATCCCCATCTGCAGACTCCGAGATTCTTTCAATCACACCAATACCACACATCAAGCCTTCCTGCCGTGCAATATCCTTAAGTGCCGGCACCATGGAGCGGGACTGTACCGAAGCGAACTTGAGTTCCAGACATAATGAACGTAATGAAGAGGATATGCCATAAAGATCGTTGGCAATGAGCAAAATTGGCTGATTTGTTTTTTTGACAATATCAATAATTGCACGTGATCCACCACGATCACTATTCCCATGCAGGTTATCGGCCTCATCAAGTACAATCAGCCTTTTCGCAGAGGAGCCGGTCAGAGTTTGCATTCGGGATGCTGAACCTGCTACTTTATCAATCACACCTGCAGTCCTCTGATCACTGGCATTGAGTTCTATTACTTCCCAGCCCATATCATTTGCAAGTGCATATGCAGAAGAGGTTTTACCTATACCTGCCTGACCATGGAGAAGCACTGCTTTTGACTCCGGTGCACCATGCACCCATTGCTCACCCCATTTTCTAAGGTCATCTATTACTTTTTTATGACCTACGATATCACTAAGTGTCTTTGGCCTGTATTTTTCTGCCCATTCCATCTGCACAGTCATGTTATTAACCCAATATTCAGGAAAAGTAATTAATGTTTGCATCACTTTGATTGTTCTGATTGATATTACTGATGGCAGGTATCACCCCATGGGATCAAAAAGTACAGAGAACCTCCTTAGCCTGATCGAAAAAAGAGCATTACAAAATAAGGCAAGAGTTGCAATAGGAGTACGTAACCCCACCCCTAAAATGCTGAAAAGTGCCAGAGATGCACATGAAGCAGGGTATGCACATGTGCTGCTTGTAGGTAACAAAAAAGAGATTGAAGAAATTGGAACAGATCTTGAGATAATAGGAACCAATGATCCTGAAAGAACGATTGGAGACCTGTTAAAATCCAGATATGTTGATGCGGCAGTCAGAGGAACCGCAGGGGCTTCGCAAACACTGGCGCACCTCAAAAAAATACTAAATCAGGAAAGCCTGCACAGGATAGCCCTGTTACAGACAAATGAAGGAAAACCTTTTTTTATCGCGCCGGTAGGCATAGATGAAGGAAATGAACTTGCCGATAAGATAGGATTCATTAAACTTGGAGTTGAATACATCCGCAGGTTCAACATCGAGCCAGTAGTAGGCATTCTCTCCGGAGGAAGACTGGGGGACCTGGGCCGTAACCCACGTGTAGACCAGACGCTTGCCGAAGGAGATTTCATTGTCAACAGGATAAGAGAGCAGGGAATCGATGCAAAGCACTACACGATACTAATTGAGGATGCCATAAAGGAAGCGAATTTTATACTTGCCCCAGATGGCATATCAGGCAATCTCATATTCAGAACACTTGTATTCCTCGGAGGAGGAGACGGCCTTGGGGCACCAATATTAATGGATGATTATGTATTTGTTGACACATCCAGAGTTGGCGGGCACTATACTAAAGCTATAATGCTTGCAAGTGCACTTGTCGGGAAATATGACACGCAAGCAACCAATGGATAAGAACAACAATGATTTATATTTGCGTGGATACAATCTAATTTAATAAAATCATTTTTATTTCAACAGGGCATCACCTAAAAGTAAATTAACTTCAACAGGGAATGAGTTACATGGAAGCTGTACTGGTAAAAGCAAAAACTATCTCTTCGGCATGGTCCCAATTGATCAGCGAGATCTATGAAAAAGGAGAGGAACACAAACCTGACTACAAGACGATGACAAAGAGAGTACACGCCACTATATACATAGAGGATGTGAACAACATGCAGGTAAATCCTGCCGTACCCTTCGGAGAGAATCTGATAAAGAAGTACAAGGAAGAACTCACAGAAGAGTATGCAGACTGGTACGTTTCGCTTTCAGATGACGATAAAAGGAAATTTGACTACTGCTACGCCAAGCAATTGTTCAGGTATGGACAAACAGCGTATAATACACTGCAGGAAAATGTGAGCAACCTGCGCCCGGGATCCAGGAGACATGTTGGAGTTCTCTGGGAGAATGAGGTCCACATCCCCAAATATGAGGACCAGCCATGCTGGATAGCTTATAAGGTAGAACTTTTAAATGACACACAGGTAAGAATATACATATTGTACAGGTCATGGGATGCATTCGGCGGATTCCCCGCCAATATCCCGGCAATTGTAGAAGGATTCAAAAAAGTATTCAAAGAACAGAACTTACCTTATGAGATCGAGTCGCTTATAGCCACAGGATGGGACACACACATTTATGAGGCTGATCTTCAGGCCGTTGAGAAGATATTCAAGAATAATGAATTATGCCCCATGTGCAAATGCATAACTCCCAAGCACTCATTTATCTCAACAACAAGAGGCAAAGCCTGTCCCGAATGTAAGAAATCAATGTGAATTTTCGTCCACATATTTACTTTTTTAACACACATTAAATACTCCCATTAGCTTGCCTTTTATTTTTTCTATGCAATAGAGTACTAAGGCACAACCTCAATATGCATAAAACTAAAAATATAATTGCATTAATTATATATGTATGATATATGCATACATTGGTATGATTCTGAATAAAAAGTACATCAAAGAGAGATTGCTATGAAACGACTTACCATAAGCATGTCAGATGAGCTTTTTGATAAACTGGACGTTGTTGAGAACAAGAGTCTGTTCATCAGAAAACTTATCGAAAGAGAACTGGACATGTTAGACAATGTTCCAACAGATAATGTTATACCATGGGCTGAAAGGTTTGCAATCCTCAGAGATGATGTGAACACAGTACTTAGCCGCCTGGAAATGATCGAAAAGAACATCCCGGGAATAAACGAAGTCTTTGGAAACATACATAGTACACCGGATATAATCAGTGCGCACAGTACAGAGGGTAAAACCACAACAGCCAGTGACGAATTGTTTTTCGAATCCCAGGGAATCGAAGAATCCGCATACGCAGGAATAAATGATAATTTTAAAGAAGTAGAAATCGTATCCCAGACCAATATAAGCCCAGTGCCACAAGAAAACATAGAGCAAATTGAGTCACCATTAGCACACAATGAAGAGATAGAACGGGAACTTGCGGAACCAGTACATGAAACAATGATCAATAGTACTGAGAGAGAAGAATTTGAATCCGAAACCAGATTCCAGCAAAGCACCGAAGAACCCATTCACGAAATGAAGCTGTCTGAAATGGTGACAGATAAAATAAATGAACCCGAACCTGAAACGGCATCAACAGTAATAGAAGATACAACACCTAGAATACTGGAATTTAAACCACCAGAAAAGGAAAGTCAGGATAATGCGTTTGTAATGCCGGAATTTAAACCACCAGAGCAGGAAAATCAGGATAATGCGTTTGTAATGCCGGAATTTAAACCACAGGAGCAGGCGAATCAGGATACTGAGTTTGTAATGCCAGTATTTAAACCACAGGAGCAGGCGAATCAGGACACAGGATTTGTAATGCCGGTATTTAAACCACAGGAGCAGGTGAATCAGGATAATGCATTTGTAATGCCGGAGTTTAAACCACAGGAACAGACAAATCAAGATGCAGGATTTGTAATGCCAGAACTGAAACCATCCGAACAGGCAAATCAGAATATGGGATTTGCAATGCCAGAGTTAAAAGCGCCGGAGCATTCGCCAGTAATGACTGATTTGAGACCCCCAGAGGGAATGCCTACATTTGAATTGCCCGATATGAAGAAGCCGGTAAAATTCGAAGGTATGCCAGAAATGCAGAATGTCCCCGGACAACCAGCCCCTTCCGCACCTGCGCTAACGGCAGAGCATAACAGCGATGCTAAATTGGACAAACTTGAAGGAAATATACTGATGTATATGCCACGTGGCGCAAAAGTGAAAAAAGAAATTATCAAAAGCCTTGTTTCACGTCAATTCAGCCAGGAAGATATTGACCGGAAAATACAGGAGCTTGTGGCAAGGGAAGTACTTGTACTTAAACAGGAAAATGGCATTGAGCAGCTTCACAGGTTAAAATAGTTCAAATCAATCCGGTTCTTTCAGGTGACATCTCTGAAAAAGTTACGCCTGAAGAACACTGGATACAAACACTTCTTGAAAAATCATAGCAACTGTTGCAGACGAGTCTTCCACATATAGCACATGTGTTCAGGCCAGATACCGAGCCACATATCGGACAAATACCTACCCGTTCCATAGATAATATTCAGGCAATTCAATCTAAAATAACCATCGGTCATTTTTAAAAAAGGAAAAGAAACAAGTCCTTAAGGACCTGTTTTATTTTAATATCAGTCAATAATGGCGCCTTTGCTTGCAGAACTGACAAATTTCCTGTATCTTGCAAGATAACCGGTGACTTTCTTTTCCAGAGGAACAAAGGATTCTCTGCGCTTTTCAAGTTCTTCTTCTGAAACTTTCAGGTTCAGTATCCTGCCTGGAATATCTATCTCGATTATATCACCCTCTTCTACAAGACCTATAGGACCGCCTTCCTGAGCTTCAGGGGAAATGTGCCCTATACATGGACCTCTGGTTCCACCGGAGAAACGACCATCCGTGATCAGTGCAACCTTGTCGATAAGACCCATGCCTGCAATAGCTGATGTAGGAGACAGCATTTCACGCATACCAGGGCCACCTTTTGGACCTTCATATCGTATGACCACTACATCGCCTGCAACGATCTTTTTTGCAAGGATTGCTTCCATAGCTGCTTCCTCACTGTCAAATACCCTTGCAGGGCCACTGTGTTTAAGCATTTTTGGATCGACTGCTGCCTGCTTGACAACCGAGCCATCGGGAGCAAGGCTGCCTTTCAATATAGCAATGCCACCTTCTTCATGTATAGGCGATTCAAGAGTAGCAATTATTCTTGCATTGAGCTTTGGATTGACCATTACAAGATCATCGAGGTTCTGACCTACAGTCTTGCCATTTACATTAGTTTCATCAAGGTTAAGTATTGACCTCAATCTTGCCATTATAGCCTGAACTCCACCTGCTCTCTCAAAATCGAGCATATAATGTGCCCCACCTGGTTTAAGGGAAATTATATGAGGAGTATTTCGGCTCAACCTGTCAAATACATCAAGAGACAGCTCAAGACCGAATGCATGAGCGATTGCAGGAAGGTGAAGGGTTGTGTTTGTACTTCCACCAATTGCCATATCGACCATTATAGCATTCTCAAATGACTTCATGGTAACTATGCTTCGTGGATTGATGCCTTCATTGATCATGGAAACAATGCGTTCGCCGGAGTCTTTTGCAAGTCTTATCTTCTTGGCATCTGCCGCATGGGCTGTGCCACAACCAGGCAGACTAAGTCCCAGTGCTTCGGTCATGCATGCCATGGTGTTTGCAGTATACATACCTGCACATGAGCCTGCACCACTGCATGAGCAATCTTCCAGCAGTTTCAGCTTCTCATCAGATACTTTCTCTGCCTGGCATTCACCCACGCCTTCAAAGACAGAGATCAGATCCCTGTACTCATCATCAACGAATCCGGGCATCATCGGACCACCTGTCACGACGATGGCAGGAATATCAAGACTTCCTGCTGCCATAAGATGACCAGGAGTGATCTTGTCACATGCAGTTATCATGACCATCCCATCGAGCTGGTGCCCCTGCAGGACAAGTTCAATAGAGTCCTCAATAGCTTCACGGCTTGGAAGTGAATACTTCATCCCTTCATGACCCATGGCAATACCGTCACATATTCCAATTGTATGGAATTCAAATGGAACACCACCGGCACTTCTTATGCCTGCCTTTACTGCCTCCGCAACCTTATCAAGATTAATGTGACCAGGGATCAATTCATTCCTGGAGTTTACAACCGCTATGAACGGTTTTTTCATTTCCGAATCTGTCACACCGGTTGCCTTCAAAAGTGAACGATGGGGCGCACGTTCGAGTCCTTTCTTGGTCTTGTCACTTCTCATTAGAAAACCTCGTTTACTGCATAATATCTAAACTACTATAAGTAATGGAAAAAGGGATATATAAGAAGTATGTGCCGCATGGCAATTATCTGGAGAATTTTGAAGAGGACTGCAAGACGATGATATATTCACATAAATATCATAAAGGCACTCACATAAGAGTATGATAAATGCTTAACCTTAAGCAGCCTATCACTCGAATGTATTACATAATTCACACACCACATAACGTATGAATTGTAAGTTATTTTAAGAAAAATGCACTCCTGCTTGTTTACTACTAACATCAATACAATGAGAAATCCATACAAGAACAAATAACCATTAACTTAAATATCCATGAAGTGTTCCAACGGTGAGCACACTCAAGAGAGTTACATACTTTAAACATCGTTATATAATTCAGCAACAGTTATCAAAGCCCATAAAAATAAAAAGCATCAGAAAAGGTTTTGACAACTGACGTGTTAAGATATACACATAATATTAACCATTGTATAAAATGCATATTAAATAATACATTATCAAGGAACAAGCATGAAAGCAGTAATTATCGATGGATATGTTGATGAACCCGCCTGTTTTGGAGTACCACCGTACATATCACCATACATAAGATATATCGCAGGTGCATTGCGGGAAAGAGGGTTGCAAGAAACAGACATCTCTTTTTTCACCATCGATGAGCTGCGCAAAAAGATGACACATGCTGCTGAACTTATACAAAGAGCCGAAATAGTCATAATAGTAGCAGGTATGACGGTGCCCGGAAAGTACCTGCGTTCAACACCAATAAGCCCGGGAGAGATAGAGAGCATATTCAGTGCATCCAGTGGTATGAAGATACTGGGAGGACCCATAAGACTTGGATTTTCACTGGAAGGTGGAAAAAAGGCCGAAAGTAACCTGATAAATTCCACAGATGTGACTATCTGCCAGAAAGATATCGAAGCCTTTGTATATGATATTCTCGAAAAAAATATAAAAAATCCGGAAGAATGCCAGCATCGTTTCAGGTCAGTTGATGAAATTGGAAGATGGGCCGTAAAAGGAACGTTCATCATCAAACAACATCCCGATTACCCTAATGTGATGTGTGAGCTTGAAACGTACAGAGGATGTGGACGTAACCAGCACTGCTCATTTTGCACGGAGCCATCCTACGGAAGCTCAGACTACCGCCCCATCATGGATGTTGTTTCTGAAGTCGCCGGATTATATGAAAAGGGTGCCAGGTATTTCAGGATAGGAAGACAACCCGACATCCTGAGCTACCATGCCAGGGATAAAGGCGGACAAATAGCCGAACCGGATCCGCAAGCCATACTGTCCCTCTATAAAGGCATCAGGAATGTGGCACCGGAACTAAAGGTGTTGCATATGGACAATGCTAACCCGGGGACCATATCAGCATACCCGGAATTATGCAGGGAAATATTCAGAACCATTGTAAAATACCACACTGCAGGAGACGTAGCAGCACTTGGGATGGAAAGCGCAGACCCCAGTGTTGTAAAAGCCAATGGGTTAAAAGCGATGCCTGATGAAATATTTGAGGCCATAAAGATCATAAATGAAGTCGGAAGAATGCGAGGAAGCAATGGAATGCCAGAAATACTTCCCGGAATAAACCTCGTGCATGGCCTTATGGGGGAATCAAAAAAGACATTTGACCTCAATTATGATTTCCTGAAAAATGTCCTTGACTCTGACCTCCTGCTTCGCAGGATTAACATAAGACAGGTAATGGCCTTCCCAGGCACTCGAATGTATGGCAACGATGAACTTGTCAGGAAGCATAAACAGATATTCCTTAAGTATAAAGAGAAGATCAGAAAAGACATAGACCTTCCAATGCTTCAGAAAGTAGTTCCCGCCGGAACAATACTCCGAGACATCATGTGCGAGGTAAATGACGGAAAAATGTGTTTTGGAAGACAGATGGGGTCTTATCCACTGCTTGCAGGGATTCCCTCGAATCTGCCACTTGGCAGGTTTATANNCTACTTACCTACATTGACCTTTGAGCAGAACCTTCAATGAAGGAACTTTTTAATGAATTCCGTATCTTTTAGTATCCTGAAACTGACGAATCCACCCACCATGATATTCATATAAAATGTGAATGCCCTCCATGCAATAACTGCAATGCCAAGAACAGATGAAGCTACAAATAAAGAAAAAACAGTTGTTCCTGCAAATTCTGCAACCCCGCTGGCCCCCGGCGTAGCAGGAATAACAAGCAGCACTATTACGATTATCTGTGAAGCAAAAACAATAACAATGTCAGGGTGTTGGTTCAGGCCCATCAATATCACATATAGCATTGAAAAGTCCACCAGCCAGAAAGCAATCGTAGAAAGTATTCCAAAAGCAAGGCCCCTTCTTCCTTCATTCAGTAATACTGAGATGCTGTCATGGAAATGTTCAAGTTCAGAGTCGACCCTTCCAATAACTTTTTCAAGAGCAGAATCTGTTTTTTTGCCAAGAATAGGTGCTAACCGATGCACAAAGAAATATACGACCTTTTTAGTAGGACCAGGTTTCCATAAAGCATACAATGTAAGAAATAGTATGATTATTAACCCCAGCTCGGCAAAAATGAACATAAAATCAAAAATGGAATCGTTGAGAACTCCGCGTATGATGTAGATTGAGAACGGTGCCAGCGCAAGGATAAAAATACCATCCAGAACCCTTTCACCAATAACCACAGCAGTTGCCTTGCCCAGAGGGATATTCTGACCATGAAGCAAGTGAATCCTGAGAGGTTCGCCCCCCAGGGACGAAGGAGTGATAGATGCCGCAAGAGTTCCTGAAGCTACGATCTCAAATGACTTAAGATAACCCAAATCATGCCCTAATGCTTTACAGAGAGAACGAGTCCTCAAGCCCCAAATAATATATGTTATTGCATGGATACATACGGCTGCAAGCATATATGCAGGTTTTATTTCCGTTAAAGCACCAATCGTTCCGGAATCAAATGTGAAAAGAACCACAATGAAACCGGAAACAAGGCTGATGAGCAATGATATAAGAACCCACTTTTTAATCCTATTCATATCCTCAACCATATCCTACTCAGGAAAATGTTACATATAGGCATCATTGAAGATGTCGTCTTTCACTTTAGACTTAGATGGGATCAATACATCTGGCCACACCCTCACGTTCGAATGAACCGTAACATCGTTTTCGATGGTAACATTTGGACCGATAACAGTACCATTTTCAAGGCTGCAATCATTACCCACCTTTGTACCATTATCAATTGTAGACCCGGATACATTTGAATTTCTACCGATGGTAATATCATTGAATATATAAGATGACAGAATTCTTGAATCGTTGTTGATCACGCAGTTTGAACCTATGGCCGTATAAGGACCAATCAGAACATTATCCCCTATTGTCGTGTTCTCACCAATGACTATGGGGCCAACAATCGCAGAATTGGAACCAACAGAAACATTGTGACCAAAAGAAACAGGACCTTTTATACGAGCATCCTGCGTCTTGAAGTGACCTTCGATAGTAGTGCCTGGTAAGGATTCAAGCATCCAGCGCTGTGCCTGACGGTACGCCTGTGGACTTCCAACATCAGTCCATTTTCCTCTTGCAAGGATACCATTTATCTTTCTTTTTTTGGCAAGTATGTCCGGAAAAAGGTCTTTTGCAAAATCATACTTCTTATTTGAAGGTATCCAGTCAAATATCTCAGGATCACACACATATATACCAGTACTTGCAAGATTACTGAAAATCTCACCTGGACCGGGTTTCTCAAGAAAACGATGTATCCTGTTGTTAACATTCATATCAGCGATACCAAATTCACGCGGATCATCAATAGATAAAAGCCCTATTGTTACAAGGGCATCCGTCATTTCATGGAACCTGAACATTTCCCTGAGATTCAGGTTCAATACATGATCACCACCAAGTATTATGAACGGACTGTCACGCAAGTATTCTTCAGCGTTCTTCACACCACCGGCTGTTCCCAGTCTATCCTTTTCATAAACATAGTCAATATGAACTCCGAATATGCGACCATCCCCAAGTTCCTCTTCGATCTTCTCAGCCATATATCCCAGAGTGATAACGATATCATTGAAACCTTCCTTTGACAGGTGTTCGATCAGATGAACAACTGAAGGTTTATTCAAGATAGGAATACTTGGTTTTGGCCGGGCAAATGTCAATGGACGTAATCTGGTGCCTTCCCCACCACACATTATACAGGCTTTCATACTTTAGTAAGATGTGATTTTTGCATATATCTTTAGCGACTAATTGACGCATTATCCAAACAATTTATGTGATACCTATTTTAAAAGATTGACATCACCACTGCTTTGGACAACCACTTCAAGCTCCCCTTCATACTCATCCACAATACCGGTGATCAGCACATGGTCATTTGCATTTATCTGTGAGTCCACATCATTTGCACCATTATTGGAAGGTACAAAGACTTTGACCACCCCCGAACCATAATCAACATCCATTACGAGGGNNTTAGCGACAGCAAAGCCATGCACAGAAGAATCACAACGATCTTTTCTTCTTTTTCCATAGATAAACCACATTGATCAGGCTTTTTCTATTGAAACCAGCTCAATTTTAAAGATCAGAGTTTCTCCTGCAAGATTATGATTACAATCAAGAGTGACATTTTCCTCAGAGATGTTGACAATTGTCACTACCTGATTCTGATAAGTTACTTTTTGACCTATAACAGGAGTTATATTGGCAGATTCAAAATCCTCTGCCGGCACAGGAATCAATAGTTCAGGACAATATGCACCATAAGCTTCCTCCGGAGGGATAGTAACTGTTTTCTCATCACCAATCTCCATACCAATTACAGCATCATCAAACCCTTTTATCATCTGGCCTGCACCGGCTATAAAGGATAATGGCTCATAAGATCTATAGGGATTATAAATATCATTTTCAATTGCAACTCCTTCAATGGAAGTATCGAACACAGTCTCATCTTCAAGACTACCGGTATAATTGACAGAAATATAATCCCCTGCCTCAACTTTTTGTGAATTGTCAGAATCAGTACAGCCGCTGACAAACAGAACACAAGCCAATAGAACGAATAGTAGTATTTTTTTCAAATAATCACCATTTACATTTCATTTACACATTTCTAATTGAAAACTGATAC